>JADZDL010000109.1 GCA_020851075.1 Planctomycetota bacterium
CGCGGATCGCCATGCCGGCGAGGCCGCGCACCGTCGCCAGTTCGGCGCAGAGTGGCTTGATCACGAGGTCCTCCTTGCCCAACAGCCGGTCGACGCCAAGCGCGATCTGGGTGTCGGCGTAGCCGAATACGATCGCATGCAGCGGCGGTGCGGCACTTGCATCGCTGAGGGCGCCCCCCGCGAAGTGATACGTCGTCGGCATCGAGACGAGCGGCATCGGCTGATCCCGCACCACGATCATGGGACGACCTTGCACGGTGTGCGTGCGCGAACGCGCCAGTTCGACGATCTCGCGCACTTCCGTGAGCGGCAACGCGAACATCGTGCCCCGCACCTCGATCAGCAGACTCGACAGGATCGACATGCTGGGCGGCAATTGGATCGTGAACGTCGATCCCTGACCCACCGTCGAAGCCAGATCGAGAGTGCCACGCAGCTTCTTGATGCACTCGACGACGATGTCCATGCCCATGCCACGTCCCGACACCTCCGTGATCTGGGTTGCCGTCGAGAACCCAGGTGCGAAGATGAGACGCTGCGCCTGCTCCGGTGACATCACCGCGGCCTCTTCGGGCGTGATCAAGCCCTTCTCGATGGCCTTCTTCAGCAACCGCTGGGGATCGATACCACCACCGTCGTCGGCCACCTCGATGACCACCGAACTGCCACGCTGGAAGCTGTTGACCTTGATCTTGCCGGTCTTCGCCTTGCCGATGCGCGTGCGCTCGGCCGGCGCTTCGATGCCGTGATCCACGGCGTTGCGCAGGATGTGCACCAGCGGGTTGATGATCTCATCGGCGACCCGCTTGTCGATCTGCGTCTCACCCCCGCTGATTTCCAGGTCGATGGGTTTGCCGAGCAGGTCCGACGTGTCGCGCACAACCCGCTGCAGGCGCCGGAACACACTCTCCAACGGCACCATGCGCAGTTGCAGCACCGACTCGTGGATGCCGCTAACCACCCCATCTAGGTCATACGCGGCTTCGTCGAGATCGCGCATCGAACGGCCTACCCCACTGAGTTCGGCCATGCCGTCGCGCAGGACGTCGGCGTGGCCTTGCAGCCGTTCGGCGAGTTGGGCCAGCCCGGCGGCGGATTGGCCTTCACTGCCTTGGAGGCGACCAAGCTCTTCAATGCCGCGACACAGGTCCGCGGCGTTCGCCGCCAATTCGTGCATACGCTGCAGGGGCCGCAGTTGGCGCGCCACGAGTTGGAAACGCGAACGCGTGATCACGAGCTCGCCGGTCAGATTGACCATGCGGTCCAGACGATCCATGCGCACGCGCACGGTTTCGTTGCTATCGCCACTGGCAGACTTGGCGCCCCCCACCACGAGTTCTGCGGCACCCCTGCGCATGTCCGCTTCCTGCCCCCCTCCGGTTGCCGCCGCGGTTCCTGCAGATTGCGTGGTAGAAGCCCTTCTCAGGCCCTCCACCACCAACTCAATCTCCGCATTCTCGCGGCCCGAACTCGCAATCTCGGCAGTCAGATGCGTGACCGCATCCAGGGCATCGAACATGCTGCGCACCACCGCCTGCGTAGGCACCAACTTGCCATCGCGAACCAGCGTCAGCAGGCTCTCCAACTGGTGGGTTACCTTGTTGGACTTCTCGAACCCAAAGCACGCCGAAAGCCCCTTCAGCGAGTGGGCGCTCCGGAACATCTCATTGACCTGCCCGGTCGGCCAGTTGCCGCAGGCTTCCGACACTTGCAGGAGCAGCTTGTTGAGCTGGTCCAGGTAGTCGTGCGCCTCGCCGAGATAGTCCGCGACGAGGTCAAGATTCGCGTTCAGTTCGCCCATGGTGCTACCTGCTAGGCCCAGGCACGGTGGCCTGGGCCGTCCGACGCAGAACGGTCAAGAACAGTCTCTGCCGCTAGATCTGGAACCGCCGCACGAGCTCCTTCATCGCGATCGCCTGCGCCGACAGTTCCTCGGCCGAGGCGGCCATGTTGGTCGCGTTGTTGGAACTGCCCTCGGTGAGTTTGGCGACGTTCTGGATCGCGCGGCTCACTTCGGTGGCCGTCGCCGACTGCTCGTCGGTGGCGGTCGCGATCTGAGCAATCGACTGGGCGGTGCTCTGCACGCCATCGATGATCTGCTTCAGCGCCTGGCCGGTTTCCTCGGAGAGGCGCGTGCCCTCGACTACACGCTGCGTCGACTCGCGGATCAGGCCGGTGATCTGCTTCGCCGCTTCGCTGCTGCGCTCGGCGAGCTTGCGCACCTCGTCGGCGACGACCGCAAAGCCGAGGCCATGTTCGCCCGCGCGCGCGGCCTCAATGGCGGCGTTCAAGGCCAGCAGGTTGGTCTGGCTCGCGATCTCGCTGATCACCTGGATGATCTCGCTGATGCGCTCGCTGGACCGGTTGATGTCCTTCATGGCCGAGATCGACCGGTCGACGGCCTGACCACCGGCGGTCGCCTTCTTGCTCGTTTCGCTCGCGATCGAATTGGCATCCGCCGCGTTCGTCGCGATGAGCCGGATGCTCTCGGTGAGCTGGTCGACCGACGCCGTCATCTCCTCCACGGTGGCCGCGTTGGTCTGCGACGCTTCGGACAGGTTGCTCGACGCGTTGCTGATCGTGCCAGCGCTGGCGCTGAACTGCTCGGCACCTTCCTTGATCTGCACGATGATGTTGCGCAGATCGCCGATCATGCGGCGCAGGCCTTCGCCAAGCTGCCCCACCGGATCGCTGCCCGAGATGTCGTGCTGCGCGGTGAGGTCCCCCTTGGCCGCGCTCTCGACGACGTGCAGCAGGCGATCGACCTTGTCGCGCAAGGCAGTGGCCGATTCCGCCTCGTCCTTGGCCTTGCGGGCGATCTCGGCAGCAATGCGCTTCTGTTCGGTGACGATCTCCCAGTTGACGACTGCGCCCGTGAAGTTGCCCGCGGTGTCAAACAGGCCCTGCGCACTGAGCGAGATCGTCTCGTTGCCGAGCGTGAACTCTGCGGTGTGGCTACGGCCACGCAGGCTCTGCAGCATGCGTTGTTGGTGCGAAGGATCTTTGTGGAATCGATCGATGCTGATGCCCTGCACCTGCGACGCGCGCACGCCGAACTTCTCGAGCAGCAGAGGTTCCAGCTTGCGAATGGTCTCGCCCGCCTTGCGGTTGCTGTAGGTGACGCGGAACTGCGAGTCGCAGACCATGACGTTGGTGGCCACGGCATCCGTCGCGTCGGCAGCCCGCTGCGCAATGGCCGCCAGGCTACGCTGTTCGGTGATATCGCTCGCGAACTTCACAACCTTGTAGGGACGACCACTGTCGTCGGTAATCGGGAAGTAGGTAGCGTTGATCCAGACCTGTTTGCCACCTTTGCCGACGCGCAGGTAGTCGCCGCGGTCCGCCTCGCCGCGGTTCAACTTGGCCCAGAAGTCGCGATACGCCGGACTCTGCGCATACGCCCCGTCCACGAACAGGCGATGATGCTGCCCTTGGATCTCGGCCAGGGAATAGCCGAGCACCGCGAGGAAGTTCTGGTTCGCCGTGCGGACCGTGCCGTCCATGTCGAACTCGATGACGGCCAGCTGGCTCGACATCGCGTCGACGAGCTTGCGGGTCTCGCCAGCTGCAGTGGTATTGGTCTTGGATCCGCCCTTGCGCGCCGCAGCCCTGGTCTTGGTTGCCATGTTCGTTCCTATGCCTTCGTCGTGTTGTTGGTGTTCGTCGCGGTAGTGCTGAGTTCGCTGCTGCTGAGTAGCCGAGCCATGTCGAGCAGGATGAGCAGTCGCTCCTTGCGGCGAGCAAGGCCGATGACGTAGTCCCGACCGGCGCCACCGAGCGAAAGGGGCGTCGCCGAGATCTCCTCGTGCGAGAGTCGCAGCACTTCATTCACGCCATCGACAACGGCGCCGACCGTGCGGCCACCGAGGTTCATGACGACGATGCGCGTCGACTCGTCGCTCGGCTGGTCGGCCATGCCAAACCGCCGCCGCAGGTTCATGATCGGAATCACGTTGCCGCGCAGGTTGATCACGCCGAGCACGTGCTCGGGCACCTCGGGCACCTGGGTGATGCAGCCGACCAGGATGATCTCCTGCACGGCCATGATGTTGACCCCGTATTCCTCCTCGCCAATGCGGAAGCTGACGACCTGGAAGGTCTTGCCGTCGTTGCGAGAGCCAGGCGCGCCATTCGGCTTGCCTTCGGGGGATTTGCCGGCAGGCAGCTGGGTTTCGGACAGCACGGCCTCCGCCAACGGAGTCTCCGCGGCGGGCGTATCGGTTGCGGCGATCGCAGTCATCGGGTTCTCCTCTCGGACACTCCTGTTTCCGGAGAGTCCGGTTTCAGGTGCCCGACCTTCGACTCGATCGGCTGCGCAACTTGCTAGTGACGTTCCCCTACGCTGCTGTTGCCAAGGGAGTTCCCTATCAGGCCCCCGCTAGCGAGCCCAACGCACCACCTGCGTCACTCCCATTCGATCGTCGCGGGCGGCTTGCTCGAGATGTCGAGGCAGACGCGTGAGAAGCCCTTCACCTCGTTCAGGATGCGGCTGCTGATGCGCTTCAGCACCTCCGCTGGCAAGAGCTCCCAGTCGGCAGTCATCGCATCCTGGCTGCTTACCAGGCGCAGCATGCACACATCTTCGTAGACGCGTGCATCACCCTTCACGCCGACCGACTTCTGCGGCACGTAGACGGCGAAGTACTGCCACAGCCCCTTCTGCAGGCCTTTGGCTTCTACTTCCTCGCGCACGATCTTGTCGGCCTTGCGCAGTGGCTCGAGTTTGTCGCGATTCACTTCGCCAAGGCACCGCACCGCAAGGCCCGGCCCCGGGAACGGCTGGCGATCGACGAGCGAACTCGGCAAGCCCAGCTGGCGCCCGATCGCGCGCGCTTCGTCCTTGAACAGGTCGCGCAACGGCTCCACCAGCGTCATATCGAGGTCCTTGGGCAACCCGCCGACGTTGTGATGGCTCTTGATCGTCGACGTCGCGCCACCGTGCGCGGCCACGGATTCGATGACGTCCGGATACAACGTGCCTTGGCCGAGGAAACGCGCGTTGCGGTAGCCCTTCGCCTCGTGCCGGAACACCTCGACGAACAGCCGGCCGATGATCTTGCGCTTCTGCTCGGGATCGGTAACCCCGTGCAGTTCGCTGAGGAACCGGTCCGAGGCATCGACGACCTTGAGGTCCATGTGGTAGTCGTCGCGGAACAACGCTTCGACGCCTTCCCGTTCGCCGGCGCGCAGCAGGCCGTTGTCGACGAACACACAATGCAGTCGTGTGCCGATCGCGCGGTGGATGAGCACCGCCGCCACCGAACTGTCGACACCGCCCGACAGGCCCATGACCACTTCGCCATCCTCGCCCACCAGCGCGGCTACCGCCGCGATCTTGGTGTCGACGATGTTGCCAGGGTTCCAATCCGTACGGCACTTCGCAACCCCGAGCACGAAGTTCTGGATCATGCGTGCGCCGTCTTCGGTGTGCGCCACCTCGGGATGGAACTGCAGCCCGTAGAAGCCGCGCGAACGGTCCGCGACGACCGCAAACGGGCACGGCGCGCTCTTGGCGAGCACCGTGAACCCCGCTCCCAGCTTCGCAACCTTGTCGCCGTGCGACATCCACACGGTGCCATTCGGCTTGCAACCAGCGAGGAAGCCCTCCGCATCGACCACCTGCATCTCGGTGCGGCCGTACTCCGCACCAGCCTGCGCAGGCTCGACCTGTCCGCCGGTGTTCTGCGCAAGCCACTGCAGGCCGTAGCAAATCCCGAGCACGGGCACCCCCTTCTGCAGGATCGCCGGATCGAGGTTGGGCGCGTCGTGCTCGTAGACCGAGCGCGGGCCACCGCTGAGGATCACGGCCGCCGGGCGCATGTGCTCGAACGTGAATAGCGCGCGCTCGGGCACGGTGATACGCGAGTACACACCCAGCTCGCGCACGCGGCGCGCAATCAACTGGCAGTATTGAGCGCCGAAGTCGACGATCAACACCCCACCAGAAGGTCCGTCGTTGGCATGCGCCGCCGATTCGGAACCCGGGCTCTTCGATTCGCTCATGCTTCGCCGCTGTAGTTGGGAGCTTCCTTCGTGATCTGGATGTCGTGCGGATGCGACTCGCGCAGCCCCGCCGACGTCACGCGCAGGAACTTGGCTTTCTGCGTCAGTTCCGGCAGGGTGCGCGCCCCGCAGTAGCCCATGCCCGAACGCAGTCCGCCCGCGAGCTGGTAGATGAAGTCGGCAACGGCCCCCTTGTAGGGCACCATGCCTTCCACCCCTTCGGGCACGAACTTCATGCGTTCCTTGACCTCACCCTGCGCATACCGATCGGCAGAGCCTTGCTCCATGGCACCGAGCGAGCCCATGCCGCGCACGGTCTTGAACTGGCGGCCGCGGAACAGGATCGTCTCGCCGGGCGATTCTTCGACGCCCGCAAGCAGCGAGCCGAGCATCACGCACGAAGCCCCCGCCGCGAGCGCCTTCACGATGTCACCGCTCTGCCGGATGCCGCCATCGGCGATGACGGGCACGTCCGCCGCCGCACACGCGCGCACGGCGTCGAGCACCGCAGTCAGCTGCGGCACCCCACAGCCCGTGACGATGCGCGTGGTGCAGATCGAACCAGGCCCGATGCCGACCTTGACGCCGTCGGCGCCCGCATCGATCAACGCCATCGCGCCGTCGTAGGTACCGACGTTGCCCGCCACGACCGGAATCGGGCAGGCCTTCTTGATGGCCTTCACGGTGTCGATGACGTTCTTGCTGTGGCCGTGCGCGGTATCGACGACGACCACGTCGCAACCCGCTTCGAGCAACTTGCCAACGCGATCGAGATCGTGCACACCAACGGCAGCGCCCGCGACGAGCCGGCCGCGGCTGTCGCGCGCGGCGAGCGGGAACTCCTCGGTGCCGCGGA
Organism: Planctomycetota bacterium; assembly: GCA_020851075.1. Classification (GTDB taxonomy): domain Bacteria; phylum Planctomycetota; class UBA1135; order UBA1135; family UBA2386; genus JADZDL01. Next base: position 6,860 of record JADZDL010000109.1, read on the forward strand.
TGTCCTTCATCGTGATGAGGCCCGCGAGCTTGCCATCGGGCTGCACGAGGATGAGCTTCTCGACCTTGTTGCGGCGCAGGATCTCGCGCGCCTGCTCCAGCGTGGTGCCAGGCACCGCGGTGACGAGATTGTGCGACGTCATCACCGAGCCAACCTTGGCTTCGCGGCGATCGACGAAGCGCAGGTCGCGATGCGTCAGGATGCCGACCACGACCCGGTTGTGGTCGACGACCGGCAAGCCGCTGATCTTGTGCGCCTGCATGAGGTCCTTGGCCTTGCCGACGGTGTCGTCGGCGTGCATCGCGACCGGATCCTGGATGACCCCGTTCGCGGAGCGTTTGACCTTGTCGACCTCGGACACCTGCCGATCGATCGACAGGTTCTTGTGCACGATGCCGATGCCACCTTGCTGGGCCAGGGCCACCGCCATGCGCCATTCGGTGACGGTATCCATCGCCGCACCGGCGATCGGGGTCTGCAGGTTCACCCCGCGGCAGAAGCGGGTACGGGTTTCGACGTCACGGGGCAGCGCCGAGGCCATCTGCGGCACCAACAGGACGTCGTCGTAGGTGAGGCCTTCGCCGAGGAACTCGACCAAGTTGCTTTCTCCGGATTGGGCGGGAAAGCGTGAAGAGGCTAGCGACCGGGGCCTCCCCGCGCCACCGGGAGAACACCATTCCCTGGGAAACCGCAACTGCCTGCCGCGGAACGGCTAAGACCCCGATTGTGGGCCAGACCCGAAGAGCACCTCGAGACTTGGCACATCGAGGAGCCGATCCGCCCAGGAATCCAGCTGCTCTGCAGTCCCGGCTGCGAGGCGCGCCTCGACCTCCGCCGTAAGCGGGCCGAAACGCCGCTCCAGCAGGCGCCGCAGCACCTCGATGCGGCCCACCAGCAAACCCTCAGTCCGGCCTTCTTGCCGGCCTTCTTTCCGGCCCTCGGTGCGGCCCTCAGTGCGGCCTTCCTTCCGGCCTTCGGCCCTCAGTCGCTCGGCGGTACTCATGATGGTCTCCTTAGGTCGTTCCAGGTTGCGTTCCAAAGCCATATGCAGGTGGGTAGCCGGCAGGTCCGTGACACACAGAATATACCACCCCACCTTCGCCACAGCATCCCGGCCGACGGGCGGTCCGGGATCACGATCCACGAGCCGCAGCAGGTGCCCCCAGCGATCGATGGCGGCCAGCACTTCGTCGGGCTCGAACGTGCGCAGAAAACGCAGGCACAGCAGCGTGAGCTCCGCCAGCGGCGTGAGGTGGCGGGCCCGCAGTTGCTCTTCCGTTGCCTGGGAAAGGTCATCTACGAAAGGCTGCAGATGGGGCTGCGTTGGCAGCAGCAAGGACAGCTCCTCGCCGGACACTCCCGGAAAACGATCCCGCATGGACACCTCGCGCCACGGTCGCCGACCGTGGTAGAGGACGACGGGCAACACCGGAACCGGGCCCGCCGAAGCCCCGCCGCTGCCGTGTGCGATGTTGGCGCTGTACAGCACCAACTGCTCCAGCAGGAGCGGATCCTCGTAGCTCTTGTGCTCAAGCAGCACGACCGCATCCTGCCCGTTGGTCAGCAACCGCCCCGCAAACACCCGGTCGGACTGCAACAGGTGCAGCGACCAGCCGTGCACCTTCGCATCGAGAGGATGCAGGGAGTCCCAGTCGAACATTGCCACCACGAGCGCTGGCAGGAACGACCGCAACCATGCGGTCAGGTGAGGTAGGTGCTGGAAGGTGTAGTCAAATAGGGTGTCATGCGGTGTTGCCATGGATTCCTCCACCCCCATGGCAACGAGCCCGGCAACTTCTTGCGACAAATCGCCTCGCCCGGGCAGAAATCGACCATAAATCGATCAGGGTGTGCGCGAGATGACCACCTGAGGCACGAGACCAACCACGACCGGCACAACCCACTCCCGCCCTTGGGCCTGCAGACGCACGGACGCAGGCCCCGGCGGCAGTTGGAGGTCGACCCCCGAATAGCCGGTTGCCGCGCGCAGCCGCAGACCGCACTCGTGGTCCACGAACAGCACTCCCGGCTCGGTCAGCGGTGGGGCGATGTCCTCACGCAACGCAACCGCGCCTGGCTCGATAGGCCGTTCGGACCCAACGGACCGTTCGGAGGGTTCGCGCGGCACCACGGCCGGCGGCGCGAACGGCGCGCAGCCCCCTAACAGTGCCGCCACGAGGCCGTGCGTTCTCCGGGCATGACGACGGGCGCTCACCGCGAAGCGAACAGGGCCCGCTGCGGATCGTGGCCGTGGGCCACCGAGATCGCGCTACGATTCGCCGCGAGATGCTGCAGGATCGGCCAGCAATCCGCCGCATCGGCAGAGACCGCGGCGGCCAGGGACCGCACGTCCTGGCCAGCCGTCGTCAGGGCCGCGACGAGCTTCTTCTGCAACTCCAGCACCTTGGCGGCGGCCTTCTTGCCCGCTTCGACGCCCGGCTGGTCAAACGCATTCACGTCGATGAGTTCGGCGTAGATCGCAACCGCACGTTCCAACAGACCGACCAGCGCGCCGAGCACACGTTCGTCGAGGCGGTCGATGGTGATGGTCGCCGAGGCCCGGCCATTTTCCTGCAACGCCGCGCGTGTGCCCTGGTAGAGCCCATCGAGGAAGTCGCCCGAGGTGACCCCAGGCTCCACCTCGAACTCGCCGCCGGCGCGATCCTGGAGCACGCGCACGAACACCGCGAAGAAGTCGTGGCGCCCGTCGCGGAGTTGCTGCACATAGGCATGCTGGTCCGTGGACCCCTTGTTGCCGTAGACGACGAGCCCCTGGTGCACGACCCGCCCCTGCCGGTCCAGCTGCTTACCAAGCGATTCCATGACGAGTTGCTGCAGGTACCGCGACAGCAGCAAGAGCCGGTCCTTGTAGGGCAGGACCACCATCGCCCGATCGCCGTGCCCCCCACCCTGGACAAACCACAACGCCGCCAACCGTGCCGCCGGGTTCTGGTGCAGGTCGGTGCGACGCGTCGCATCATCCATCGCCGCGGCCCCCGCGAGGAAGGCGCGCAGGTCCATGCCGATCAAGGCCCCCGGCAGCAGTCCGACGGCGGAAGTGATCGACGTGCGTCCACCCACCCAATCCCACATCGGGAACGTAGCCACCCAACCCTGCTGTTCGGCGCGCTGGTGCAGCGCCGAGCCCGTGGTGGTCACCGCGACCGCGCGCGCGGCAAACGACAGGCCCGCCGCGACACACGCGCGTTCGACTTCGAGCATGCCGTTGCGCGTCTCGGGGGTGCCACCCGATTTGCTGATCACGACGATGAGCGCGTCCTGCAGCGTGCCGAGTTCGGCGAGCGCACGATCGATACCCTCGGGGTCCGTGTTGTCGAGCACGCAGAGGCGCATTGGCGCGTCGGGGCCACCAAACACGGCTTCGAGCAGCATCGGCCCGAGCGCCGAACCACCGATCCCGCACAGCACGACCTTCGTGAACGCACCGCCCTCCGGCGGCCCGATGCGCGCCCCGTGCACGGCGGCCGCAAACGCTTCGACCTCCGCGAGCGCGTTGACGATCGCCTCCTCGAGCTCCGGCTTCGGCGCCAGCCCCGGCGCGCGCAGCCAGAAGTGACCGACCATGCGGTGCTCACTGCGGTTGCTGATGGCGCCCCGTTCGAGGTCCTGCATGGCCGCCAAGGCCTTCTGCAACGGGGCCGCCAAGGCGGCAAACCGGGCCTCGTCGAGCCCCGCGTGGCCGAGATCGAGCTCGACGAACGGGTCGTCGAGCGTGCAGCGGTTGTGCAGGTAATGCGCGAAACGATCGTTGGGAGCGGCAGTAGGCATGGTTTCTCCGGCGGGTCAGGATGGTAGTCTCGGCGCATGGAACGCTCCACGGCGATCCTCGTTGCTCTCACGGTCTATCTGCTGGGCATGCTCACCCTCGGCTGGCTCACGAGCGTTCGTACCCGCGATTCGGCGGGGTTCTACCTCGGCGGCCGCACGCTGGGCCCCTGGGTTACGGCCCTCGCCGCCAATGCCAGCTCGAGTTCGGCCTGGAGCCTCGTTGGCGTCAGCGGTTTTGCCTACCGCGATGGTCTAGCAGCCCTCTGGATCCTGCCGGGGTCGATCGGCGGCTTCCTGCTCAACTGGCTGCTCGTTGCGCCGCGGCTCCGGGCGCAGAACGGCGACGCCGTGACGTTGACGGACCTGCTGGCGGGCCCCCGGGGTGTACCAGGCCGCTCCGCCGTGGTCGTCTTCGCGTCCCTGCTCACCCTCGCGTCGCTGCTCACCTACACGGCAGCCCAGATGCAGGCCGCGGGCGGGGCATTCACGCACGCCTTTGCCACCGACCCGACACTCGGCATCGTGCTCGGCGCCACCATCACGGTGCTCTACACGCTGGGCGGTGGCTACCTCGCCGTCAGCCTCACCGACACCGTGCAAGGACTGATGATGGTCGCCGTCGCCATCGCCATTCCGGTCGCGGCCGTGGCCCACTTCGGCGGCATCGGCGCCTTCGCCGAGGCCATCGGCAACGTCGATGCCGCGCACTACACGGACGTGCTCGGTGGCCGCAGTGGCTTCGTCGCGTTCGGCTTTGCGATGTCGCTGTGCGGCATCGGTCTTGGCTACCCCGGCCAACCTCACGCCGTGAACAAGTTCATGGGCATGGCGCCGGGGGCGTCGATGAACGTGGCGCGCACCGTCGGCATCACCTGGGCCGTGCTGCTCTATTGCGGCATGCTGGTGTGCGGTTGGGCGGTTCGCGCAGCCTGGCCGTTACCAGTTGGCGCCCACGAGGACGCGCTCTACAGCGCGAGCCAGCACCTGTTCCCGCCGCTCGTCGATGGCCTCATCCTCACCGCGGTGCTCGCGGCGATCATGTCGACGGTCGACAGCCAGCTGCTCGTCTGCGCAAGCTGCGTCACGCACGACCTGGGCCTCGCGCGCGGCAGCAACCGCCGCATGCTGGTCGGCGCCCGCTTGACCGTGCTCACCATCGGCGTAGGCGCCACCATGGCGGCGCTCGCCGTGCCCAAGAACGTGTTCGACAACGTGCTGTTCGCCTGGGCCGCCCTCGGCTCGGCGTTTGGCCCCCTGTTGCTCGTGCGGCTGCTCTGTGGGCCAGTGGCCCCATGGTGGTCGCTCGCGGCGATGATCACGGGCGGCCTGGGCGCCATCCTTGGCAGCTACTTCCCCGTGCTCCAGGCGGGTTTTGCCGACCGCGTGCTGTCGTGGATTGCAGCACTCGCCATTGCCTGGCTCGGGGCACGCCGATCCCGCATCTAGACTGTGGTTCAGTCACTGCCCGTCATTGGCCGATGACATCGGTCCCTGGAGGACGTGATTGATGACGACAGAGCCAAAGATCGTATTGGTTGTTCCCACGGTGCGGCAGGAATGCATGCGCCAGTTCCTCGACGCCTGGGAGCCCGAATTTGCCGGGCACGAGTTGATCGTCGTCGAAGACAACCCCGAGCGCACGTTCGACCTGCGCAGTAGCGCCGAGATCCGCCACTACTGCTGGGCGGACATCGACCGCGAACTGGCGGGCAATCGCTGGATCGTGCCGCGCCGCACGGACTGCGTACGCAGCTTCGGCTACTGGCTGGCGTGGCAACGCAAGCCCGACATGATCGTCACGCTCGACGACGACTGCATGCCACCCGCGAGCGGCCCCAAGGGCTTCCTCAAGGCGCATTGGCAACGCCTCGAACAAGGTGGCTCGGCCGATGCGTGGGTCTCCTCCACGACGGGCACGATCCCGCGCGGTGTGCCCTACCACGCGCGGCAACGCCATTCCCGCTGCGTCATCAACCACGGTCTGTGGACGAACGTCATCGACTACGATGCCATCACGCAGCTCGCGCAATCGCGTACGGCGACGCCGGTAGGTTTCCCCGACCAGACCATCCCACGCGGCGCGTTCTATCCGATGTGCGGCATGAACCTCGCGTTCCGCCCCGAGATCGCGCCGGCCATGTACTTCCTGCTCATGGGCAAGGACTGGGGCGTCGACCGCTTCGGCGACATCTGGTGTGGCCTGCTCAGCAAACGCATCTGCGACCACCTCGGCTGGTCCGTCAACAGCGGCAGCCCCACCGTGCACCACGCGCGCGCTTCCAACGTCTGGGCAAACCTGCGCAAGGAAGCCACGGGCATGGAACGGAATGAGACCCTGTGGCGCATCGTCGACGACACCGTGCTCACCGCCACCACGGTGACCGGTTGTTATCGCCAACTCGCCGATGCGCTGGCGCGAGCGGCGGCGAAGGACGATGAGTGGTTGCAGAAGGTCGCCGCGGCCATGCACCTGTGGACCGACCTGTTCACGATCGTCGAACTGCCTTCGCGCGCCCCGCAGATGACCTGCAACCGGCAGATGGAACCGGAGGCCGTGCGGTGAACGCACTGCCGGGCATAACGGTGGTCTTCGCCGCCTGCAACCACGCGCCCACGTTGCGCGCGCTGCTGGATGCCCTCGACGGCACGGATTGGCCCGACCTGCGCATCACCGCCGTTGACTGTGGCAGCGCCGATGGCAGCCTGCAGCAATTGCAGGAACGCGACACCCAGCCAGACCGCGTGCCGTTCACGTTGCTGCAACGCCCCGGTGTCGGCCGCGCCACGGCACTCCAGGCGGCGATCGCCAGCGCGGGCGATCGCGACGTCGTGCGACTGCACGCCGATGTGGTGCCCGACTCGCCGGACTGGCTGCGGCGATTGTACGCCGTGATCCAAGCCAGACCCGATTGCGGCATCGTCGGCGGCAAGATCGTGATGCCGAGCGGTCGCATCCAGACCTGCGGGCGCAATCTCATCAACGGCCTCGGCATCGTGCCGGAATGGAGCGACCTGCGCTGGCTCGAAGGTGACCGCGACGAACCGGCGGGCGCGCGCGAAGTCGACGGCGTGAGCGGCGAACTCTGCTACTACCGGGCCGCGATGCTGGCTGCGACCGGCGGGCTCGACCCCAACTACGATCCCGTCTTTGGCGACGACGACGACCTCTGCCTGCTCGCGCGGTACCACGGCTGGTCCGTATTCGTCGAACCCGCGGTGCGCGCCGTGCACTACGCACCGCGCCAGAGCACGACGACGACCGCGCCGATTCCCGAACCCAAAGGCCTGCTGCAGCGGCTGCTGGACGACCGCCAGACGCTGGTGCGCGCCCATCGCGACTACTTCGCGAGCAAATGGGGATTTGACCCCGAAGCCCCGGACCTCCACGAGGTGCGCCGGCGCTACGGCGACACGCGCATCTGCTGGCGCATCGGTGCAGCGCTGCGCGAAGACCTGCCCGCCACCCCCGCCGTCGACGTCTGCCTCGTCACCTACAACAGCATGGCCGTGCTGCCGCGCGCGTTGCAGCATCTGGCGGCCACGCGCTGGCCCGAAGTCCACGTCTGGATCACCGACAACGGCAGCAAGGACGGCACGCTCGAATACCTCGAACAGCTGCGCGCGACCTTCCCGTTCCCGCTGCACGTCGACCGCTTTCCGCAGAATGTGGGCGTCGCCCCGGCCCTCAACACCGCGTTTGCGCGCGGAACCGCCCCGATCGTCGCCCGCATCGATGACGACACCCTGGTGAGCCCGGACTGGCTGCTCGGCCTCGTGCCGCGCTTCCACCAGCGGCCGTACCTCGGCCTCATCGGCCCCCGTGTGCTGCACGACAACGAAGGGCAGGCGCTGCAATGTGGCCCGACCCGCGTCTGGCCGCGCCCGTTCCCGGGCACCGGCCCCGAAGCGCGCGACCGGGTGCAGGTGCTCTGCCGCACCATCGCGATGCGGGGTTGCTGCAACGTCTACCGCCGCTCGGTGTTCGCCCGCATCGGCCTGCTCGATGTGCGCTTCGCCCCGACCCAGTTTGACGAGTGGGACCACCACATCGCCCTCGCGGTGGCCGGCTACGAAGCACTCTACGACGGTCACGTGACCGTACGCCACCTGCTCACGTCCGGCAGTTCGGCGACGCCCGCGGCATTCATGAACGCGCGCGCGAACATGAACAAGTCGAACGCGAAGTGGGGTCACCGCCAATGGGAGGCCCTCGATCGCGCCATCGACCTCTCGATCGACGGCCGTTTCCTGCCCGCGGATGGCGACACGAGCGCGCTGTATCGACTGCTGCCGCCGGTGCCCAACGGCCCGCCGCGCGCCGAGCCACGCGACCCTGTGGAAGTGGTACGCAACACCGCCTTGGCTCGGCGTCGCAGCCTCGGGCGCGGCCTGCAAGGCCCCTTGCGCGACTTCTGGAATCAGCACCTGAGCCTCGGCGCCGACGCCCTGCACACCGACAGCGACCTGCTCGCCAGCATCACTGCGCGACTCATGGACCTGCTGCCGCAGGACCCGCGCGCGCTGCTGCTGGTCGCCAACCACCGCGCCCTCGAAGGCATGCTCACCCAGGCCGAGAAGACCGCGCGTTGGGCTTTGCGGCTCGCTCCCGACGACCTTGAGGTGCAAGTGGCAGCGCAGGCCCTGCTGCAACCGACGACGGCTGCGCTGCTGCCAACCACACGGCCCGCTGCGCCGGTGCGCGTGGTGCTCGTGCCCCCGCTCGACCCGCACGACGAAGCGGGCCATGTTGCCGCCGAACTCGCGCACCGGGCGCTGCGGGAGTGCGGCGTTTCGTGTGCGATCCAGAACCAGCTGGCCCCCGACGTGCGCGGCAGTGAAGTCGCCCACTTCTTTGGCCTCGGCGATGCGCACACGCTGCTCGGTCGCCTGCAGGTCGCGCGCGCCAGCCAGCCGCAGCTGCGCATCCTGCTGTCCACCCTGCATCCCGATCCGGGGCCAACCCTCTGGATCCGCAGCCTGATCGCCGCCAGCGAGGGCAGCACGCCGGCCCAACTTCGCCACCTGTTTACGGCCGCAGCCAAACACGAACTCGAACTGCTGGGCCAGCGCGAACGCCGACTGCCGCCGACCGCGGACCCATTGCGCCGCGCGCTCGAGCGCCGGTGCCTCCACTTCGTCGACCGCATCGTCGTACATCTCCCTGGCGAGCTCCTACACCTGCAGAGCCTGCACTCCGAACTGCCGCCGGCGTCGTTGCTGCTCGAGGGTGCTGCACCGTGGCCCACTGCGCCCAACCTCGACGCAGCGGTGCCGTCGGGTGGCATCCTCGCCTTGGGACCGTGCGACGCTACGGGCAACTGCGTGCAGCTGTTGCTCGGGCTCCACGACTGCGGGGTTCCGCTCACTCTGTGCGGCTCCTCCCTGATGCCGCATTCGGAATGGCCGATTCGCAACCTCGCGGGCTCCCGCGTCCACTGGCTGCCGCAGCAGACCGGCGCCGCGTTGGCCAGCACGTTCGCCCACAGCGCGGTGTTCGTCTGGCTGCCCAGCAATGCCGCATCCTTCGCGCGGCCCATGCAGGCGCTTGCCGCCGGCTGCGAACTCGTGCTCGCGCGCGGGATCGGAGCCGAAGCGATCTTTGGCGACCGCGCCACCTACGTGGATCCTTGTGACCTGCCCCAGCTGCGCGCCGAGGTGTTGGCGGCCGTCGCGCGTTGGCAGGCGACGCCGCCGTCGCAGCGCGCGCCACTCCCCGCAGAACAGAGCCTGCTGGCTTACGGCCAGCGCTTGCTCGGTCTCTACGCCAGGGCTCCGGCGCTCGTGCCGAGCCTGCCGCCGCGCACCCTCTGCCCAGTGTGACGTCGATACCCGCGCCCGCAGCCGCTACCGTTCTCGCCCAAGACCCCACCCATGCGGAACTCCTACCTCGTCTTTGGTCAACCTCTCCTCGAACAGCCTGAGATCGACGAAGTGCTCGCGTGCATGAAGAGCGCCTGGCTCGGCACCGGCCCCAAGGTCGCCGAGTTCGAGAAGCGCGTCGCCGCCTACAAGGGGGTCCCGCACGCCCTGGCGCTGAACTCCTGCACCGCGGGCCTGCACCTTGCCTGCCTCATCCTCGGCCTGCAGCCAGGCGACGAGGTCATCACGACGCCGATGACGTTCTGCGCGTCGGTGAACGCGATCGTGCACGCGGGCGCCACGCCCGTGCTCGCCGACGTTGACCCGCTGACGATGAACATGGACCCCGAGCAGGTGCGTCGGAAGATCACCCCTCGCACCAAAGCGCTGCTGCCGGTGCACTTCGCCGGCCGCGCCTGCGATATGGACGCGCTGATGGCGATCGCCCGCGAACACAACCTCAAGGTCATCGAAGACTGCGCACACGCGATCGAGACGGAATACCGCGGCCAGAAGGCCGGCACGATCGGCGACCTCGGCGTACTGTCGTTCTACTCGACGAAGAACATCGTCACGGGCGAAGGTGGCATCGTACTCACGCGCGATCCGCAGCTCGCCCGGCGCACCAAGGTCATGGGCCTGCACGGCATGTCGGCCGACGCCTGGAAGCGCTTCTCCGACGACGGCTACAAGCACTACGACGTCGAGGAGATCGGCTTCAAGTACAACATGATGGACCTGCAGGCGGCCATCGGCATGCACCAGATCACGCGCGTGGAAACCTGGTGGCAACGCCGCTGGCAGATCTGGCAACGCTACCTGCACGAACTCAAAGACCTCGGCCTCGGCCTGCCCGCGCCGTGGCCCGCCGACGAGCGCCACGGCCTGCACCTGTTTGTGCTGCAGGTCGACGAAGCGCGCTGTGGCATCTCGCGCGACGAACTGCTCATGCGCATGCACAAGCAGAACATCGGCACCGGCGTTCACTACCGCTCCATTCCGACGTTGTCGGTCTACCAACGACGCTTCGGTTGGCGCCGCGAAGACACCCCCGTGGCCACCACGATCGGCGATCGCACCCTGTCGTTGCCACTTTCGCCCAAACTCACCGATGCAGATATCGGCGATGTGATCGCCGCCGTCCGGCACGCCCTGCGCGCTTCCTGAGGCCGGTCCCAAGACCGCGTACCGGCACGCCGCCGTGGTTTGGCGCTCGCCTTCGAGTACGATCCGACCATGCCCCGGATCGAAGACCTGCTGCAGAACAACCGTGCCTGGCGCGACCAGACCGAACGCGACCGCCCGGGCTTCTTCCAGAACCTCGCCAGCCAGCAGGAACCACGTTTTCTTTGGATCGGCTGCGCCGACAGCCGGGTGCCGGCCAACCAGATCATCGGCCTCGACCCCGGCATGGTCTTCGTGCACCGCAACGTGGCCAACCTCGTCGTGCACAGCGACCTCAATTGCCTCGCGGTGCTCGACTACGCGGTCAACGTGCTGCGCATCCAGGACATCATCGTCTGCGGCCACTACGGCTGCGGCGGCGTCACCGCCGCGCTGCAACCGGGCAGCGGCCGCATCGTCGACCACTGGATCCGCCACGTGCGCGACATCGCGAAGTTCTACCGCAGCGAAGTCGAAGCGGAACCGACCGCGGCGGCGCAGATCCGCCGCCTCTGCGAACTGAACGTCGCGGTGCAGGTCGTGCACGTTCGCGAGTCGCCCGTGCTACAGGCCGCTGCCGAACGCAACGTGCGCGTGCACGGCTGGATCTACGACGTCGCCGACGGGCTGTTGCGCGACCTCACGCCGACCGTCGACGCGTTGCGCGCCATCGAGCCCGCGTGCCGCATCGCGCCGCCGGACGCTGCCGGGCGCTAGGCCAGCGCTAGCAGCGGCCTTTCGGCTCGCTCACTTGCGGATCGGGTGCGTCGTCGGCAGCTCGTTCACGATCTTGGTCGCCGCCGGGGTCGTCGCCGCATGGCCCCAACCACTTGCACTCTTGCCGTCCTGGATATCGAGCACCATGTTGTCGTCCTTGGTCGGGCTCACGCCCGCGGGCACGTGGTCCAGGCCCAGCTTGCTGCGCAGCTTCCAGGCGATGATGTGGTCGGCCACCGAGCTGTCACCGCTCAGGCCGACTGCGCCGACGAGCTTGCCACCGGCGGCATACATCGGCAGGCCACCACCAAACACGTTGACGCCGCCAATGCGATAACCAACCATCGGGTCCTGCGCGGTGCCAAAAGCCCTGCCATCGCCAGCGTAGGCAACGGTCGCATCCACGGGATTGCTCTCCTGGAGGCCAAACAGGCTCTGGCCAGGCTGCACGGCCGTGAACAGGTTGGCCGTCGACAGCGCGAGACCCGGCAGGCTGAACGCGTTCGCCGTGTTGGCCTTCTGCGCCGAGATCACGCGGCTACCAGGCCACTGGTCGCCACGGTCGGCGCCCGACTTCGCGACGACCTGGACGACGCCATCGCGATCGACGAGCGTGGCCCACATCTGCAGGCCAAAACCACCATTACTCTCCTTCACCACTTCCTGCAGCGCGGCGGTCACCGCGGCGTGATCCGGCAGGCCAGCCACGGGCGCGAACTTCTGCCGGGCAGTCTGGCAGGCCGTGGAAAGCACGGCGATCGAGGCGAGAGCGAGAAGGGAGGCACAACGAATACGAATCATGAAGTTCTGGATCCTGGACGGAAAGTAGGGCGAGCACAGTAGCGAACGGGGCCCAGTGGAGCACGCGGCATCCTGCCCCGCGGCCCCGCGCGTGCGGTCTGGCGCCGCGCCTCCTCGCGGCCCCAGAATTCTCAGAATCCAACGTAAGGCCGGCATGCCCGTCGCCTCTTCGCTGCCATGCGCATTCTCCCCATGCTCGCCGCGATGCTGTGCGGTGCGTTCGGCCTCTCGGCCCAGAACTTCGACATGATCGGCGTCACGTTCGCAGGGCAGGTCCTGCGCATCGACTCCGCCACCGGCGCCACCAGCGTGCTGGCCACTGGACAGATCGGCAAGAACTGCCTCGCCATCGGCCCCGACGACCGCATCTGGACCACGGTGCGCACGGTCCTGCCGCCATTCCGCTTCCACCTGGCCGTGATCGACCCGTTCACGGGCAGTGAGACCCTGCCGTTCGGCACCACCAATGTCGGCGATCTGCGCGGCATGACGTTCGACTTCGCCGGCACCATGCTCGCCATCCGCGACGCCAGCCCATCGGACGAACTCGTGCAGGTCGACCTCAACACGGGCGCGGTGACCCTGCTCGGCGCCACGGGTTTTACGGGGCTGCAGGACCTCGATGACACCCTGCTCAGCTTGCGCGCGTGGGACATCACCGCGGGACTGATCCAGGTCGATGCTCAGACCGGCGCGGCCACGGACCCGTTCCCGGGCCAAAGCGGCCCAGCGGCGTTGCAGTGGCTCACCACCGAGCAGGCCACGGGCCGTTGCGTCGTCGGGCGCGACACCTTGCAGGACGTGAATTTGTTCCAAGGCACGGTCGGCCCAGCCACGGCCATCCAAGGCGCCCCCGACCTCCGCGGTGCGGTGTTCACGACCGCGCGCGCCGCCACCTTTGGCACGGCCTGCGGCGGCTTCGCTCGCATCGGCGGCAACTTCCAGGCCGGCTCCAGTAGCCAGGTCAACATCGTGAGCGGCATCTACACGCCGAGTGCGCTCGGCGTGCAGATCCTCGGTTTCAGCGCGACGAGCCACCTGGGGCAACCACTGCCGCAGAATCTCGATCCGCTGGCTGGAACGGTCGGTTGCCAACTGAACGTGAGCATCGATATCACCCAGATCGGCTTCGTCTCGACGACGGGCCGGCTGGTCTTCCCGATCAACCTGCCGCCGTCGTTCCCCTGGTTTGTGGTGAACTTCCAGCACGCCGTGTTTGAAGCGGTGCCCGGCGGCATGACGTGGACTTCAGGGCTGCGCCTGCGCACGCGGCTCTGAGGCCGGAGGGCTGCCGGCTCGAGATTAATTGCCGCGTACCGGGACAAACCCGCATCCGCCACCGGGCCGGGCGTCGTATTACCGGCGATGACCGCGGTATCCGAGGCCCTGAGGAACACGCTCGCCACCGATCTGCGCCAGGCCCGAGCCGCTACCGACGAGCTGTTCTCGTGGCTCGCCGAATCCGCCTGGCTCGAACGCCCGATCGCCGCGCGGCATCGCCTGATCTTCTATCTGGGGCACCTCGAGGCCTTCGACTGGAACCTGCTCGCGCGCGACGCGCAGCAGCGACCCTCGCGCAACCCGGAGTTCGAGCGCCTGTTCGCGTTCGGGATCGACCCGCTTGGTAGTGACCTGCCGACCGACTCGGCGGCGAATTGGCCAACCCGGGACCGGATCCTGGCCTGGATCCGCGACGTGCGCGCCGAAGTCGACGACGTCCTCCAGACGGCCCCCCTGCAAGGCTGGCTGCACGACGGTTGGGCCATTCACCTCTCGGTCGAGCATCGTGCGATGCACCGCGAGACGCTCGCCTACCTGCTGGCCCAGCTACCCGCCGCGCACAAGCGACTGCCAGCCGCCGCACCTCGCCCTGCAGCCGCCACGATCCACGCGCACTGGTGCGACATTCCAGCTGGCCAGGTCACACTCGGCCTCGACCGCAACCAGCACCCGACGCTCGGCTGGGACAATGAATACGACCAACACCGCGTCGAAGTCCCCGCGTTCCGCATCGCCTCGCACAAGGTGACCAACGCGCAGTGGCTCGAGTTCCTCGAAGCCGGTGGTTACCACGACGACTCGCTGTGGACCGCCGAGGACGCCGCGTGGCGCAAGGCCACAGCGATCACTTCGCCGATTTCGTGGCGGCAACGGGATCGTGCGTGGTCGTTCGTCGGGCTCGCGGGCGAGAGGCCTCTGCCCCTCGAGGCACCGGTCTACGTGAGTCAGGCGGAAGCTTGCGCCTATGCGCGTTTCCGCGGCGCCTCACTGCCTACCGAAGCCCAATGGCAACGCGCCGCCTACGGCACGCCCGCAGGCGACGAACGCGCCTACCCGTGGGGCGCAGCAGCCCCGGTCCCCGGCCTGCACGGCAACTTCGGCTGCCTGCACCACGATCCGACCCCGATCGGCAGCTTCCCTGCCGGCTGCAGTGCCTTTGGTCTCGACGAGCCCTTGGGAAACGGCTGGGAATGGACCAAGACCCCGTTTGCGCCGTTCGCGGGCTTCCAGGCCTTGCCGTTCTACCGCGGCTACTCGGAGCCCTTCTTCGACGGCAAGCACTTCGTCATGAAAGGTGCTTCCCCGCAGACTCCCGTGACGTTCCTGCGGCGCAGTTTCCGCAACTGGTTCCAACCTCACTATCCCCAGGTGTTCGCCACCGTTCGACTCGCGGAGGAGGGCTGATGCACAACGAGACCGAGAAAGCGCGCGCAGCGCCGCGACGGCAGCCAGAACCCGCGCCGGCGATAGCACCAGCGCAGTCGGCCCAACCGGCGAGAAGGCCCGACCCGCACGCATTTGCCGACGAGACGATGCGGAAAGCGATCCGCGACGGCCTGCAGGCGCGGCCGCGCAAGCTGCCAGCCTCGCTGCTCTACGATGCGCTCGGTTCTTCGCTGTTCGAGGCGATCACGTTCCTGCCCGAATACGAAGTGACGCGCGCGGACTTTGCGCTGCTCGAACGCCATTCCCGCGAGGTCTTCGATGCCCTCGGTGGCCCGATCGAAGTCTGCGAACTGGGCCCCGGTGCGGGCTCCAAAGCCGCCTTGGTGCTGCGCCAACTGATCGAACGCCAGCCCACGGTGCCGTTCACGGGCGTCGACGTCTCGCGCACCGCCCTCGACCAGTGCCAACACGCGCTCGAAGCGATCCCGGGCGTAGTCGCGCGCGCCCAGCAGGCTCGCTACCTCGACGGCCTCGCCGCAGCACCGCGCACCGAGGACCATCGGCGGCTCGTGCTGTTCCTTGGCAGCAACCTGTCCAACTTCGAACGCGCGGCCGCCGCTCGCTTCTTCCACGAGGTGCGTGCGCACCTGCAACCCGGCGATGGGTTCCTGCTCGCCACGGACCTCGACAAGGCCCCCGAACAGCTGATCCCGGCCTACGACGACGCCCTCGGCGTCACGGCGGCATTCAACCGCAATGTGCTATTGCGTCTCAATCGCGACTGGGGCGCGGACTTTCCGCTCGACGCGTTCCGCCACCGCGCGCATTGGAATGCGCAGGCGCGGCGCATCGAGATGCACCTCGAAGCGGAGCGCTCGATCCGCACGCGTGTGTTGGACATCGACGTCCTCATGGCGCCCGGCGAGACGCTGTGGACCGAGTCGAGCCACCGCTTCACGACCGCCGAACTGCGCGGCTGGGGCGAAGCCGCCGGTTTCCGCTGCGCGGGCCAGTGGCAGAACGCGCCGTGGGCATTTGCGCATTCGCTGTTTGTCGTGCCTGATCGTTTTCCCCCAGTTTTCCCACCCGGGTTTCTACCTCAATCGAGTTTCCCATGAAGCGCGCCGAATGGAACGGTGTTGTCCTTGCTGAGTCCGACGACGTCGTCGTGGTCGAAGGCAATTGTTACTTCCCGGAGTCCTCCCTGAAGCGGGAGCACTTCGTGCCAAGCAACAC
>JADZDL010000110.1 GCA_020851075.1 Planctomycetota bacterium
CCATCAGACTCTGGCCTTGCTTCGCCAAACAACCGACAGCGGAGACGGCGACGAACGAAAGGCCGCTGGCCTGCTCGGCGTTCGACTTCGCTGCCAGGCCTTGATAGAAGGTGCCCGCTGTCGCGTTGGATCGTGCAAGTTGCTGGACCTGGCCGCTGGTACCGCCTTGCGCCGAGCACCACCGTGCGAAACGTTCGTTGCCGCCTTCGATGGAGTTCGGGGCATTCGCCGATACAGCGACCTTCGTCGTGCCCGCGGGGTATTCCCGAGAATCGAAGGGCTCGCCGGCGAAAGTGGCTACGAAATCCGGCCACGCCGTGGGCTTTGTAGGGCCAAGAGCCGCGCAGCCGGCGGCCAAGGCGACCAGCGGCAGTGCGAGTGGCGAGAGTGATGCGGAGCGGCTTGCTTTCATGGTCTTCAACAGGCATCCGAACGACCAGGTCAGAACTCGCATCGGTCGACACCGCGGGCCGCGTAGTACCGGTCTCGCTCTAACGGACCTTCCCAGCGGCCCCAGGCCTTGCGCGGGTCCCAGACGCCCGGGGGCGGCAGATCGGCCTCATCGTTGCCGTCGTCTTCCAGTGCTCCCGCATGTCCAGCGCCCACATCCAGGAAGAGGCTGGCGATGAACCCAACCGCCAGCGCTGTGGTGGCCAGCGACACGAGGAGATCGAGGACGGTGCCAAGCATAATGAGTTAAAGATAACGTGGTTTAGATTCTCCTGTGCCGCGACGCTTTTGTCGATGGCAAATCAGACAATTCGGGCTGGCCGGCCGCGTGGGTCTACGACCTCCGATCCCGTTGTGGCGCAGGCTTTCGGCGCTGCGGTTCGTTCGGTGAGAACGAGGCTCGGCGTAGCCCAGGAAGCGTTGGCGCTGCAGGCCAAGGTGGAGCGGTCGCACCTTGGCAAGATCGAAAGAGGTGAGCACATGCCAACCTTGGTGCTCGTTCTGAAGATCGCGCGTGCCCTGCAGGTGAGTTCAGCGGACCTCATGGTCGAGACGGAGGCGCTGCTTCCCGCGGAGTACCTGGCCGAGGAATCGTCGACGTGACTTGGCGCGTGGCGGGCGACCGCACCGCCGGCACGCCATGCGTTGCAGGAACGCTGGTACATCGACCTGGTACGTCAATCCGTTGAACGGACCCGGAATCTATGATGCCGCGTCTTTCCCATCGAGCAATCCACGTAGAACAGCATGCCGCGCTTCCTGCACACGGCCGACTGGCAGATTGGCCGGCGCTACTCCCAGTTCGATCCTGACGACGCTGCACTGCTGGCCGAGGCGCGCACCCTCGTCGTCGAGAAAATCGCGGCAGTCGCGACGGATCGCGCGGTTGACGCAGTCCTCGTCGCGGGCGACGTGTTCGACGCCCAGACGGTCGGCGACCGGGTGATCCGCCGCCTGTTCGCAGCAATGAGCGGCTTCGCCGGCCCGTGGGTCATGATCCCGGGCAACCACGATGCAGCGCTGTCGGAATCGGTCTGGACGCGGGCGCAGCGCCTGGGGGCCGTACCAGCGAACGTGCATCTGGCGCTCACTGCCGACGTGATCTCACTCGAGCACTGCAAGGCGGCGGTGCTTTGTGCCCCGTTGACCCAGCGACACACCTACAACGACACCACCGATGCCTTTGATGGGCGGCAGACACCAGACGGGTGGCTGCGGGTCGGCCTGGCACATGGCAGCGTCGAGGGCATCCTGCCCAGCGAGATCGACTCGGCCAACCCGATCGCCTCGAACCGTTGCCAGACAGCCCGGCTTGACTATCTCGCGCTCGGCGATTGGCACGGCCTGAAGATCGTCAACGAGCGCTGCGCGTACAGCGGCACGCCCGAGCAAGAGCGCTTCCGCGGAAACGAGCCCGGCTATTGCATCGTCGTTGACGTCGATGGCCCCGGCGCGATACCGAAGCTGGAACCGGTGCGCGTCGGCCGCCACCAGTGGTCGGATCTCTCGCTCAGCGTCGCAGTGCCGACCGACATCGACCAGATCTGCGCGCGGCTGGCCTCGCTCGCTGGCGACGACGTTGTGCAGGTCGCCATCTCGGGCCGCACCGACCTGTCCGGCCAACGGCGCCTGACCGAAGCGCTCGGTCGTGCGGAAGCCGCGGTGCGAACGCTCCGATACGACCTTGCAAACCTCCTGCTGTTGCCGACCGAAGACGACATTGCGGCGCTTCACGCCGACGGGTACCTCGCCCAGGTGATTGCGGAGCTGCGCGACGAGCAAGCCGATGTGCGGGACGCCGAGCAGGTTCGGGTCGCCCGCGAGGCGCTGGCGATCCTGTGCAGCGCATTGGATCCCGGGGTGTCATCCGTCACCGCGGTCGGGGCAACGGCATGAGGGTCCAGCGCCTGCGCCTCAGTCAAATCCGCCGCTTTCGGGGGACGCTGGAGATTCCTGACTTGTCGCCAGGCATCAACCTCTTCTGCGGCCCAAACGAGACCGGCAAGAGCACGATCGCGCGCGCGATCCGTGCAGCGTTCTTCGAGCGCTACCGCTCGAGCGTGCTCGAGGACCTGCTGCCTAAGGGCGAGGTGCCCACGAGCTGTTCGCCGACCGTGGAAATCTCCTTCGAGTCCGGAGGCCAGCAGCACACGCTGCTGAAGACCTTCTTCGCCAAGAAGCGTTGCGCCTACACCCGCGACGGCGACGTGCTCGACGGCGAGGAGGCGGAGGAGGCCATCTCCCGCCTGCTCGGCTTCGGCTACGCCGGCAAGGGTGCCAGCAAGCCCGAGCACTGGGGCATCCCCGGGCTACTGTGGATCGAGCAGGGAGATGGTCACCGCATCGACGAGCCCGTGGAGAGTGCCGCCGACTACCTGCGCACCGCGCTCGAATCCACCGTGGGCGCCGTGGCCAGCACTGCGGGCGACGACGTGCTTGCCAGGCTTCGCGAGCAACGCGACCAACTGCTCACGCCGGGCACCGGCAGACCGCGCGGTGCCTACCAGGAGACCGGCCGTGAGCTGGCGGAGGTCCGGGAGCTGGGCGCCGCGCTGGACGTCCAGATCGCGGCCTACCGAGACGACGTGGACCGCTTGACCGGCCTGCGGGCCCAGCACGACGCTGATGTGAAGGCCAGGCCCTGGGAGGTCTTCAAGGCCAAGCTCGAGGGAGCCCGACAGGAGCTTGTGGCCGCAGAGCGTCTGCAAGGCGAACACGAGCAGCAGCTTAAGAACGTCTCGGCCTCGAGCACGAACCGCGAGCTGCTGGCCGAGCGCCTGCGGACGTTCTCCGACCGGCGCGCCATGCTCGCACGGCGGCAGGAGGCTCTGGTCGCTGCGAAGCAGGCACTCGAGACCGCCCAGGCTGCAGCGGTCCAGGCCGAGCAGCGGCGCGATGCAGCCGCTCGCGTATCCGATGAAGCTCGTACGCGCGTCGCGCTCGCCGAAGCCGAAGAGAAGCGCCGCACCCTGAACGAGCGGCTGGACCAAGCGTCCTCGGAGGCGGCGCGCCTCGAAGCCGCTCTGGCCAAGGCGCTGGAGCAGGCTGAAGAGCTGGCCCGGCACAACGCGACGGTCGACGCGAACCGGCAGTCAGCAGCGGATGTCGAGGCGGCCGTGCGCGCCCGCGACACGCTGCGCGAACGCGAAATCCTGCAAAGTGCCGCGGCCACCGCGATCACCTTCGCGCTGCTACCCGAGATTGCTGCCACCCTCGACGGCAAACCGGTCGATCCGAATTCCGAACACCGAATCACGGCCACGGCACGAATCCAGATCGAGGGCGTGGGCAGCATCGGCGTGCGCCCGGGCGACAGCGACGTCGCCGACCTCGCTCGCCAGGTTGAGGAGGCAAGGGCAGAGGCCGAGCGCGCTCTGGCCAAGCTCGGCGTGGCGAGCGTCGAGGAAGCCCGCTTGCGCCAGGATCGCTTCAAGCAGGCACAGGCCGATGCCAAGGCCGCCGAGGCCATGCTCGGCCTGACCGCACCGCAGGGTGTCGACAAGCTCCGTTCGGCGCTCGCCGCGGCAACGCAAACCCGTGCCGAGGCGGCCAATCAGCTGCAGGCCCTGCCCGCTGCTCCCGACGGCAGGGTCAGTGGCGGCCATAGCGTCGACCTGACCGAAGCGCGCGCGGCAAACACGGCCGCGATCGAACGGTTGGAGCAGGCTTCCGACGCCCACCTTGCGGCGGCCAAGATGTTGGCCACCGCGCAAGCCGGTGAGCAGGCGGCGGCTGCCGAGGTCGGCAAATTGCGCGTGGCGGTCGACGAGGCGCAGTCCTCGCATGTCGAGGAGCACACGCAGGCACTGCTAGCGAAGGCGCTCGCCGACCAGGAGGCCGCCAAGGCGCAGGCGGCGGAGCTCGCGAAGCGCATTGAGCAGTCGCAGCCGGACGTCCTGCGGCAGGAGGTGCAGCGCCTGCAGTCGAGCATGGAGCAGTCCCTGGCGACGCACAACCAACGCGGCAACAGCATCGCCGCGCTCGAAGCCCGGCTGGAAGTGGCCGGCGCGAATGGCATCGAGGAGCAGCGCGAGGAACTGCGTGTGCGCGAGCAAGCGTTGTCACGCCGTCTCGCGGAGCTCCAACTGCGGGCCAAGGCGCTGAGCCTGCTGGTGGAGCGGCTCGAGACCAAACGCCAGGCGCTGACCGCAAAGCTGCAGGCGCCGCTGCAGGCGAGGTTGGATCACTACATGCGGCTGCTTTTCCCGGGCGCACGGCTCGGCCTTCAGGAGGACCTGACACCGGCCGTGCTTGAGCGCGGTGTCGGCACCGATGCCGTGGACTTCGGTCAGCTCAGTCACGGTGCACGAGAGCAGATCGCGCTCATCAGCCGTCTGGCCTATGCCGACCTGTTGAAGGAGGCCGGCAAGCCGACGCTGATCCTGCTCGACGACGCACTCGTCAACACCGACAGCCAGCGGCTCGATCTGATGCAGCGCGTGCTGTACGACGCAGCGCAGCGGCACCAGATGCTGCTGTTCACCTGCCACCCGGAGCGCTGGGCTGGACTTGGGGTACCGGCGCGAGAGGTCGCAGGTTTTGTCAGGCGAGACGGAGCAGCCAACTTGGAACCACACGTGGCTTGAACCGCAGCACAAGCGACGCCGGCGATGTCCTACTAAGTGTTCTTATCAGGACGTCATTTCGCGACGAAAAATCGCTGGCACCCGAGTCGCCGTCCAGATCATGTGCTTGGACTGACCTGGCAGCCGGGATGACTGCTGTGCGCGGAGACAGTTGCACTTCGAGCTTGGTGACCGGTTTGCTCCCCTCGCCTCATTGCCAGATAGGGGCATCGCGCCGGATCTGCCAAGCAGGGTCGACCCGCGCACGCAGTC
>JADZDL010000111.1 GCA_020851075.1 Planctomycetota bacterium
ACCTCGTGAACGTCTCCAGGTGTTGCTAGCAATATCTCTCAACGAGACATGGCTGTATTCGCAGTAGGGAGCATTTGGCAAGGCACCTCGGCCACCAACGACAATCCGCGGCGCTACGTTGGCACCACAATTCCAATCCCACTGTCACCTATTTGCGCCACTCAGGTCCCCAACCACGAGAAAGTCGGGCTGCGCGAACACAGGATGACTTGGCGAGATCATAGCCCAGCACACGGAGGGCTAGCGCATTCAGCCGGCAGAACCCCTACCAGGGCGCGCGCTGCGTCGCCGTCACAAACGCCGAACCATCGATGACGAGCATCGGGTCCTTGTTCTTCGGGTGATTGCGCTTCTCGAGCGACAGCGTGCGCGCGCCACCACCGTTCGAACGGAACGTGATGCTCGTGCCGTCGCTGCTCCACTGGCCAGCGTCACTCTGGTCGCCCCAGGCCGCGCCATTCGGGTTCGTGCTCACGTTCTCCGCCACATAGGTGTAGCCACCGTCGGCGCGCAGGGTCAGCACCTTCTGCCGACTGCTGCCGCCGCCATTGTTGGCGTTGAAGCTCGCGAAGAACACCCACTGCCCGGCGAGTTCGGCTGGCGCCGCACCCTTTGCCCCGCCTTCCCCCTGCTTGCTGCGCAGCGACGCGAGCATCGCGTCGAGCGTCGTCTGCCGAGCTTGCAGCGAGGCCGGGAAACCGAGCGCCAGCAGGGCGCCGATGCCCTTCTGCGTCGGGAACGCAAACACGCGCGCCTCGACCTTCTGGCCCTCCGGGTTCTCACCGACAAACGTGTAGGTCTTGCCGCGCAACGCGCCGAACTTTGCCGCGACTCCATCCCCCTTGGGCGACAGACCGGGCTGGATCTCGTCGAGCGCCACGCGCAACTTCGCCATCGTGTCGGGCGCGTCGAGCGACTGCAGCGAGCCATCACCGCACAGCGCGTAGATCTCTTCGAGCACCCCACTCTCGCCAAAACCCTTCGGCATGAGGATCTGCGTACCATCGTCGCCGGCCTGCGTGCGCCAATCCTTGGGCACATCGATGGCGACACCATTCCAGACGAGTTCCTTGCCACCCGGCACGCGCGTGAACTCGGGCTTCTCCGCATCGCCGGCCGGCTTGTCACCCTTCGCCGCGGGAACCTGCCCAGCGGGAACGGTCTCCCTACCCGCGCCGTCCTCCTTTTTGCCCCCGCCGAGCCCAAAAGCGCGCTTCTTCGCCTTCTGGCCTTCGAGCCGCAGCGAACCGAGCATCGCCGTGATCTCCTTCTCCCGCGACTTCAACTTCTCGTCGAGGCCGAGCACAAACAGCGCCGCGCAACCATCCTTGCCCGCCAGCACATGCAGCGTCAGCGTCACCGGCTTGCCGTCCGCGTTCTTCGTCGCGTAGCGGAACGAACGCGCAGGCAGGCTGCCGAGCTTGCCCGCCACCGGCTCCCCCTGCCGCGTCACCCCGGCCAGGATCTCCTCGGCAGCAGAGTCGATCGTGTCGGTGAGGTCCTCGTCCTCGAGGTTGGGAGTCTCGGCGTCAAACAGGAGGCCATACGCCTCGCCGGTCAATTCGCCCTGCTTCCACCCCGCCGGCTTCAGCAGCGTGAAATCGCCAGCCGACTCCACAGACCAACCCGCCGGTAGATCGAGTTCGAGGCCGTGCCAGCGCACGGTCTCCTGGGCAATGGCCCACGGGGCGCAGAAGAGGAGGAATGACGCCGCGAGAGTGAGATTGCGTGGCATTTGTGGGATGGCGAGAGCGACGGGGCTTCTATCTACCGAACAGGGATAATCGGCAGATTCCTGGCCACGCGATAGCCCCGGCGACAGCTCCGTTGGCATCGCCGACATCGCCAACTGCCCCCCTTGCCAGGGCACGAACGCCGTTCACAATGTGACAATGCGCCGAACGTTCACCGAAGGGGTTCTGCTGGCACGGATGGCACTGATGACACTGCTGGGCTCACTTCCGGCCATTGCCCAAGCCCCTCTGCACGCGGTGCGGATCAACCCGACCACGCTGCTCAACTACCCCGACTTGACGCGGCTGCAACAGCAGGGCGATGCGGTCCATCTGGTGACGTACGCCAGGTTTGCCTTCGGCCTCCAGGGGCATCTCTACTACGCGCGCTCTGGTGACGGCGGCCGCACATGGCCCGTGCTCGAACAGGACCTCGGCGGCAACTGGGTGCAGTACTTCGATCTCGCCGCTTTTGGCGATCGCGCCCTGATCTCGATGCACGACTCGGCCACGGGGCCGCACGTGCGCACGTCGAACGACCGCGGCGCCACCTGGACCAACCCGTTCCTCGTGGCCTCGCAGCCTGGCCTCAGTTATGGCGAGTCGCGCGTGCATGGGCACGGCAACAACGCCATGGTCGCCTGGCTTGCGACGCAACCAGGGGGGACGATCTGGGCCACCCACTCCGCGGATGGTGGCTACACCTGGAACCAAAACCCCATCGCACTCGACGTTGGCCTGCCGGTGCTCACGACCGCGCCCACGAACCTGGTCAAAGTCGCGACCGGGCCCGATATCCACCTGTTCTGGGAGCATGGGATCACGGTGGCCCACCAGTACTCGGCGGATGGCGGCATCACCTGGCTGCCCCAAGCCCAGGTGGTCGGCACGGCCCCGTTCAAGGTCACCGGCTCCGGCAATGTGCTGTTCCTCACGCAGGGTAGCAGCGTGCTGCGTTCGGCGAATGGCGGCCAATCGTGGGCTCCAATCAGCGGCACGGGGCTCTCCGCCTACAGCGGCATCGCGGTCGACGGTCTCGATGTTGTCGTCACCCAGGTCACCGGTAGCGCGCCCACCTACCAACTCGTCCTCAACACCTCACGCGATGGCGGCGTGTCCTGGTTGCCTGCGCCGTGGATTCTGAGCACTCCGCTCAACCTCGTCGCCGCGCCGCCAACCGTGCAGGGTGGCCAGTTCTACGTACGAATCGGATGGGCAACGCTGGGCTTCAGCGGTGCCACGACAAATGGCGTCCTGCACTCCCGCGACGGCTCTTCGTGGCGACTCATGCAAGGTTGGGTCGATCGGGCCTTCTGGCCTGGCCCCGATCGCAACCTCGCGATCACCCAGTATGCGACGAACGCCACACAACCCAGCAGCGCGCTGTATGCCTACGTGCACGGCGGGCACACGCCGCACGGCCAAGGCAGCGCGGGCACCGGCGGCCTCATTCCGCAGCTTGTGGGCGCGGGCCTGCCAGCGCCGGGGCAGACGTTTGCCCTCGAACTCAGCGCGGCGCGCAGCAACGCGCTCGGGGCGTTCTACATCGGGTTCGGCGACGCCGTGGACCTGCCGTTTGGTTCGGCGATCCTGCACCTGCAGCAGCCCATCGGGCCGTTCGTGTTCACGGCGAGTGGCAATGGCACGGCGAACCTGCCGATCACCGTGCCCGTGAGCACGACGTTTGCAGGCGTGCATTGGACCAGCCAGGCCTTTGTCGTCGATGCCGGGGCCAGCATGGGCCTCGCGACCTCGCCGGCGGTCGAGAGCTGGATCCGGTAGACCTACAGCTGCCCGATATGCACGGTGCCAGCATTGGACAAGGCAAACCCGGCGTCATTCACCAACGGGTCCAGAACCGCGCCCTGCATATGGAACTCCACACCTAGCAAGGCCGGCGCCAGCGGAATCGTCCAGACCTTTGCCGCTGTCCCGGCCACGTTGCTGAGCAGTTCCGTAGCATCTGCAACAATCCAAGCCGAACACCCTGGCATGCCCAAGCTCGCCAGATCCAGCGGCAGGGCATTACCATTCCAGATGGTGCGCGAGAAACCCGTCAACAGAAACACCGGGTTGAAGATCGAACCCGGGATGCCCGTCATGCGCACCTCGAACGGCAAGCCCAGGTACGGCAGAGAGCCTGGCGCCGCTGCGATTTGTGGCATACCAGCGCTACTCGCACAACCGGCACCAAACGTCGTAAACGTGGCGAGGGCGGTTACTGGAACATTGAGCTGCCAGTGCCCGATATACGAGGTGCTGAACTCCTGCCCACGTACGAGCACCACGCGATCGCGAACGGTATCGAGATCGAGTTCGAAGTAAGCCATGGCTGGCGGCGTGCCCTGCGTCGCCAGGGGTGTCCAGTTGGTGCCATTCCAGGTGAACGAGTCATTGCGGACCGTCGAAGTGCCGTATCCACCAAACAGGACGAGCTTGCGACTCGATCCAGTGTAGCTGAGCCCAGCTTCACGGCGCGCCGCAGGGACCAGCGCAGGGAACATCTGTTGCCACGCGGCACCATTCCATTCCCACGTGTCCCCAAGCAAGCCGCTATTGCCCCACCCCCCAAACAACACGACGCGTTGCCGCTGCCGATCGTACGCCATCGCGTGTTGCTCACGCGGCGGCGGACCACCAGAAGCACGTAGCGTCCACGTGGTCCCGTTCCAGGTGTAGGTCTCGCCATGCAGTCCGCCCGATCCACCACCACCGAAACGCACGACGACACCGCGTGCGATGTCGTACACCATGCGGTGATTGAAGAAGTCCTCGTTTGGGCCGGCGATGTCACGCAGTGTCCAAGCCGTGCCATCGTATTCCCAAGTGTCGGGTAGGCGGTTGGCCGCGAGGCCTCCGCTCAGCACGATGACGCCGCGCGCAGTGTCAAACGCCATGTCATGCTTCGCACGCGGACCAGGCCGCGGCGACAACGTGCGCTGCGACCAGGAGGCGCCGTCCCACTCATACTGAAGGTCGTTGGCTCCACCCGTGCCGGAAGCTCCCCCGAGGCCACCAAAGACTACCAAGTGTCCGCGAGCCTCATCGAACGCGCTGGCGAAGTCCATGCCAAGGCCCGGCGTCGCGGCGGTCGTACGATTCGTCCAGGTCGCTTGGGCCATGCCCAACGAGGCTGCCAGCAACAATGCGGAAGGTGTGAGAAGTGCGTGGTAGTGGGACATTGTCGTCTTGGTGTTTGCAGCAGGAACCCGTTTCCTCGGGGCAACCAGCTCCCCACTGGCTACCGACGTGATGTTCGCACTCCACGTGGCAGATGCCTAGCCCAGACACCACATGGCCAGCGAAAGACAAGCCCAACCGACGGTCCCGCACTCCGCTTCCGGTGAACCCTGCCGACGCTACAGTCTTCGCCATGGAAGACCCGCGCTTGCCGTTCGCCCTCCTGGGTGCCGCTGTCGGCGCAGCGATCGCTCTCGGCTCGGTCTGGATGGCACCACGCGCCGATCTTGCACCGGCATCCGTCGCGACCACGGTTGGCAACGCGACCAGCACCAGTGGCGTCCCGGCACCGGCCGTCGTCAGCACCGAGATCGACTTCTCGCCGGTCCTGCGTCGCTTGGACGATGTGGCGGTGCGGCTCGAGCGCCTCGAAACCAAGGTCGCCGAGTTTGCGACCCTGCCGGTCAGGACGCCGGCCGCTGGAACCCCCACGCCAATGCAGCTCGACGCCGACACGGTGCTTGCGGCGATGGAAGCTGCGGAGCAGAAGAAGATCGACGCGCTGTCCGACCAGGACCTGATGCAAGAAGCCCGTCGGCTGGAGAAGGGCGGCAATAGCCTGGCGGCACAACAGCGGCTCGAGACGTTGCTACAGCGGCCGTTGGGCCCGGAGGAAAAGGCGCGCGTACAAACCGAACTCGGCATGCTGCTGCGCAATCGTGGCGATGCCCAGAGTGTCGCGGCGGCGGTAACGCTGTTCCGCTCGGTCGTCGACGCGAACGGGCTCGCGAGCGAAGTGGGCAGTCAGGCGGGTTATCAGCTGGTCTGGGTGGATGCCAAGGGGGGTGACGCCAGCCGTGGTCTGGCGCAGGCGGAGCTGCTCGTTCACACACCGGGAGTGCCTGCCGAGATCGTGCGCCATGCCCGCTGGGCGACGGGCATCCTGGCCCAGAGCCTTGGCGATACCCAGCGTGCCCGTACGGAGTACGAGACGTTGCTCCGCGATCTGCAGGCGCAGACCGGGCAGGAGAAACTCATCGAGGACCTTCGCCGTCGGCTGGCAGGACTCTGAGTGGCGAGGGAGAGACCGCGAGCGCAGCGGCCCCCCACCCATCACACACAGAAGCGCGTGCGAAAGCCCCGCACCGCATAGTACGACTCGGCGCCATTGTGATAGACGAACACCTGGCCGAAGCGGCGGTCACAGAACAGGGCGCCGCCGAGGTCGCGCACGGCAGGCGGCGTGTGGATCCAACTCGAGGTCTTCAGGTCAAACTCGCCGAGCCGCTGCAGTTCCCGGTATTGCTCCTCGGTGAGGAGTTCGGCCCCCATTGCCGCGGCCATCTCGACGGCGTTGCCTGACGGCTTGTTCTGCTTGCGGGACTCGAGCGCCTCGCGGTCATAGCAAAGGCTCCGGCGGCCTTGCGGGGTCTCCGGCGCACAATCGCAGAACGTGACCAGATCGGCCTTCTTGTCATAGCCGATGACGTCGGGCTCGCCGCCGGACGCTTCCATTGCGTGCAGGGTCTGCAGGGCCTTCTCGTTGGATTCGAGCCGCGCCTGCACGACCTGCCAGTCGATCTTCGGGTGGCGCGCAGCATGCTTCGCGAAGCGTTCTCGCAGCGTGACCAACAACGCGGTTTTGGCGGCGGCTTTCATCGCCTGACTAGAAAGTGTCGCGCGGTCAGGATCCATCCCCTGCCGGCGATGCCAATGGCAGTTCCTCGCCACGCGATCCAGATCGAACGGAATTCGGTGTTTTGCCGCGAACAGCGGCCCGCGCGCGTCGCTTGCCAGGGCTGCTGGACATGGTCCAACTGGGCCTGCACCCCGGCGTTGTCGTGTGCCCCCACAGCCCTGCCCCATGCCTAACCTCCTCGCCGCGCTCCTTCTTGCCATCACCTCGTGGCTGCTCAACGTCGCCCTGGCCGCGCAGTGCACGCCCGTCTGGCAACCCGGTGAGGCGGTGCCGAGCCCCCTCGGCACCGCGCAGGCGATGTCGGTGTTCGATCCCGATGGGGCGGGCCCCGGCGGCTCGCAACTGCTGGTCGGGGGCTCGTTCGTGGTCGGCACTCGCACCACCAACCTGCTCGCTGGCTACGACGGCACGCAGTGGCTGCCGGCGGGGACTGGCGGTCCAACGGGCCCGGTGCGCGCGTTCGTGCAGTTCCAAGGGCAGCTGATCGCGGCGTCCAACGGCCTCGGCGGCTCCCTCATCTGGGCGTGGAACGGCACCAGCTGGCAGGTACTGGGCGGCTGCACCGGCTTCGTGCAGGCGATGACCGTCTACAACGGCGAACTCGTCGTCGCGGGCAATCTCACCGCCGTCGGTGCCGTGCCCGCCAACGGGATCGCGCGCTGGAATGGCACCGCGTGGTCGGCGTTCGGCAGCGGCGTGCTCGGCACGGTGAACGCGCTCGCCGTGTTCAACAACGTGCTGCACGTGGGCGGTGCGCTGGTGCAGGCCGGTGGTCTCGCGGTCACCAACTACGCGATCTGGAACGGCACCACCTGGCTCGCCGGTCCTAGCTTCAACGGGCCGATCGAGACGATGACGACGCGGATCGGCACCGCGACCACGAACAGCTGGCTGTTCGCTGGCGGCTCGTTCACGACGATCGCCGGGCTCATCAGTGCCAACCGCGTCGCGCGGTACAATTCGTCCACCAACTCGTGGAGCGCGATGGCCGGGTTGCCCGGCGGCGCCTGTTCGACCCTGTTCGTGCGCGGCACGGGCCTCAACACGTTTGAGGTCACCGCCGGCATCGGCGACCCGGCCTCGGCGCAGAAGGCCTGGCGCTGGACCGGGACCACCTGGACGGCGCTCGGCAGCTTCGCCGATCTGGCCGCGGTGCCGGCGTGCTTTCAGTATTACAACGGCCAGTACGAAGTCGGCCTGCGCACGACGACCTCGCGTGCCGTCTGCGCGTTCCGCTACGACGGTGCTGCCTGGACACCGCTGGCCGGCCCCGGCCTCGATGGCGAGGTGCATGCGGTCTGCCACGGCACCGGCGAAGTCGTGATCGGCGGCGAGTTCCAGCAGGTGCACGGCATCGCCTGCAGCCGCGTTGCCAGGCTTGTCGGTGGCGTCTGGTCGGCGATGGGTACCGGCGTCGACGGACCGGTGTACGCGATGGCGCGATTGGCGAACGGCGACGTGCTGGTCGGCGGCTCGTTCACGACGGCGGGCGGCGTGCCGGCCAACAACATTGCGCGCTGGCTCGCAAACGGCAACGGCTGGACCAACCTCGGCACCGGCACAAATGCCGCGGTGCGCGCGATCCTGGTGCTGCAGAACGGCGACGTGATCGTCGGTGGCGACTTCAACACCGCGGGCGGCACCATCGTCGGCCGCGTCGCGCGCTGGACGGGCATCTGGTCGAATCTCGGCCAGGGCAACAACAACGGCTTCGTGGGCTCGGTGCGGGCCCTCGCCGAACTGCCCGATGGCACGTTCGTGGCGGGGGGAACCTTCAGCACGAGCACCGGCCAGTTCCCGACGCCGATGAACCACGTGTCGCACTGGACAGGCGGTAGCTGGGTGCAGATGGCGAGCGGCCTCGATGGTACGGTTCACGCCCTCGCCACGATGCCCGACGGCAGCCTCATCGCCGGCGGCGAGTTCACGACGGCAGCTGGGGCTGCGCGCCGCCGGCTGGCGCGCTGGGACGGCTCTGCGTGGCAGGCGGTGACCTTCTCGTTGTCCGACCTGAACGCGACGGTGCGCTGCCTCGCCGCGATGCCAGATGGCTCGCTGCTGGCCGGTGGCGACCTGTTCTCGTTCTCCCTGGGTCCGTTGCCGGGTGGTTGGAGCGCCAACCTCGTACGCGTGACGGGCAGCTCGGTCGCACCGTTGCCGATCGAGGACCAGCGGGTCGATGCGGTGGCCATCGCCGCCGACGGGGACATCGCGGTCGGCGGTGCGTTCCTCGCCGCGGACGGACTCGTCAGCACCAACTTTGCGCAGCGCGAAGCACCGTGTCCGGCGCTCGCCATCGAGGTGGGAACCGGCTGCCAGA
The DNA here is from genome assembly GCA_020851075.1 of Planctomycetota bacterium. Classification (GTDB taxonomy): domain Bacteria; phylum Planctomycetota; class UBA1135; order UBA1135; family UBA2386; genus JADZDL01. Next base: position 8,933 of record JADZDL010000111.1, read on the forward strand.
GCCAGTATGGCCTGCTGCGCCTGTCGACGCCAAACCGGCCGTGGCTCGGCACGACGGTTCGCGCCGAAGGGCTGCCATTCCCGCCTGGATCCCTGGCCTTCGACCTCATTGGTCTGGCCCAGCAGGCCACTCCGCTGTCCGCCCTGCATCCGGCCGGTGGACCGGGTTGCACGTTGCTCACGACGCCGCTGAGCAGCGTTCTCCTGGTGCCGAACGCGGGCCGCGTCACCACCCAGGTCACGATTCCGCTCGATGCGGGCCTGATCGGCATGTCGTTGTTCGAACAGTTGCTCGAGGTCGAGTTTGGCGGGAACGGCATCACCCGGCTGGCCGCCACCAACGCCTTGCAACTGACGATTGGCATGAACTGAGGCCCCGGATCCCGCGCCGGGGTCGCCGCCACCCTTGCGCCCTCAACCCTGGCCCCCAGACTGCCGATACGAACGGCGATGTCGACGAAGAAGCCATGGCGCCTTGGCACCCGCGCGCAGTTGTTGCTGCGCGGCTTGCGGTACGCCCAGATCCTGCCCTACGCGTCGATCGACGGCTGGCTGTCGATCGACGAAGCGATCACCCTGTTTGAGCTGGCGCGCGCGCTGCCGCACGAACGCCCACTCGCCGTCGAGATCGGCTGCTGGCAAGGCAAGAGCAGCGTCTGCCTCGGGCGTGGCCTGCGCGGCAAGAACACCCCGCGCCTCGTCTGCATCGACCCGTTCGATGCGTCGGGCGACCAACAGAGCAGCGACGTCTACCAGCACCGCGCCAATGCCGTTGGCGGGCCGCTGCGCAGCGCGTTTGAACACAACCTCGCCGAAGTCGGCGTGCGCGAACTCGTCGACGTGCGGCCCGGCTACAGCCAGGACCTTGCCGAGGAGTTCCGCGAGCCGATCGACCTGCTGTTCCTCGATGGGGATCACAGCTTTGACGCGATCCAACGCGACTACCGCGATTGGTCGCCGAAGGTGCGCGCCGGCGGGTTCCTCGTGATGCACGATGTCGTGCATCCCGTGCATGAAGGACCGCGCCGCGTCGTCGAGGAGATGATCAAGCAGGACCCGACCTGGGTCGAGCACCGCTACATCGACAGCATGTTTGTTGCGCGCAAAGTCGCGGCGTGAGGGGGTGCCATCGCCGAGGCCAACTACGCGCCGGCTCTGAGGGTCACGATCCGCAAGGCCTAATCCGCTGCCAAGGCTCAGAGGCCGATGGTCACATCGAGCCGATTGCTCAATCTCGCTTGGCTCGTCACCGTTCCGAACGCATTGAATACCTGCGCATGGAATGTGAGACCAACCAGCCCAGGCATCGCCGGCACGGGAATGTCGATTGCGGCCAGAGGATCGTGCCCAACCGTCGGCACGGTGTGCTGGCCGAAGAACAACAGCAACGAAGTATCCAACTCGAGCACGCCGAACGGCGGCAACGGCAGGTTGCCCGTGCCAAGGCTGTAGTAGAAGCCGAGCACATCGCCAGGCGCGGAAGCGCAACGCGCACGGTAGGTCTGGCCAATTCGAGCCGGTTCGAGCGCCGTCAAGAACGGCATCGGCGCGAGGTACGGCGCAGGTCGAATCACCGCGCCCGTGACGTCCGGGGCGCCACAGGCGGTGTAACTGTCGAGGCGCACGAAGCCCGCGCCGCCACTCGGTGTCGGCTGCTGGCCGAGGAAGTAGCGACTGCCGCCGGTCGCGTCGATCTGGCCCGAGACCCGCAAGCACTGCAGGGAACGCAGCAGGATGGCCCCGCCCGAACCAAGGCCACCAATGGCCGGCAGGCTGATCCAGGCATACTCGGGCCCCATGATCTGATCGCCGCCGCGCGCGCTGATGGAACCCGACACATCGATGGGGCCATCGGCGAGAATCACCACCGCGCCGCCACCACCTGTGCCTGTTGGGCCATAGTCGTTCGCGTTGGCGGTTCCCGGCCCGCCGCCGCCGCTCCCACCCTGCAAGTCGAACGGCAGGTGACTGCCATAGGTCGGAGCCGGACTCAAGAACGGGTTGTTGGGTGATCCCACGGTCGCATGCGAACCCGATGCCCCCATCACGACGGGATAGGAACCATTCCCCCAATCGCCTCCGCCCGGACCAAACCCACTCTCGTTTCCGCCACCCCCTCGATATCCCCCGGGACCAGCATCCTGGTTGCTGATGTGCTGGCCCCCAGAGAACAACCACAACGCCCCCGGTGCATTGGCATCGATGCGGCCAGCCACGTTCACGGCGCCTTGGCACAAGAACTGGGCCGGATTGGGCCCAACGAGCCGCACCGTGACTCCCGCAGGAATCTGGATGCTCGTGAAGTGGAACACGCCACCATTGGCGGCGGTATCCAGCGTGATATCGCTGGTGGGCGCCAACACTCCGTCATGCCCATCGCCATACACCTGCGCCGATGCGCCAACCGCCAACAATGTGGCGGCAGCAAGGCCAAGGCCGGTCGATCGCCATTCCCGCTTCCGCCAAGAGCCCCAGAGGGATTTGCTGCGCATGCCAAGAACAATGCACCAAGTGTGCCAGGGCACACAAGGGGGGTGATTGGGGGAACGGCCCAGGCATTAGGGTCGCACCACCGCCGAAATGCCGACGGCGACGGGAATCGGATGGCGCTTGACCGCGATGCGGGCGGTCGACAAACCCGTTCGAGAGCCCGCCCCCAACCGGAACTGATGGCAAGAATGCGCATAGCCCGACTGCCGCCCGGCGGCGCCAGCGGCCATGGTCGTCGAAGCGCATTCTTGCCATCAGTTCCCTCAGACCGCGCGCAGTTGTCGCCAGAACAGCTTGAGCCGGCGGTCGAGCAGGAACTGCGCCAGCATGAGAAGCCGCAGCCAACCGCGGGGCCGTTCGCCCGCCCGCAACCACCGCTGCGCCACCGCCACCCGCCAGCGCGCGTAGAGCCGCGGGTGGTTGCTCACGATCGTCGCGCGCAGGTGCATCGCCTTCTGGTCCGAGGTGGTCAACATCGTCGTACCGTGGCGTCGATAGCGGAACAGCTCCTCCGGCACGTGGGCGAACTTCGCGCCGCGTTCGAACCCGGCGAGCCAGAAGTCCCAATCCTCGTAGCCCGGCACATTGAGGGTATAGCCGCCGATGCGATCGAAGAGCTCGCGGCGGTAGAGACTCGAGTAGACGAGACAGTTGCCCGCGCACAGCCGCGAGGACGTCACCGGCAGGGTCACGAGCTGCCGATCTTCGTCGCCGAACGTGCGCCCCAGCGGCGTCACCACGTCGGCACCCGTCGCCTGTTGCACCACCATCAGGCGCTCGATCGCGTTCGGCACGAGCTCATCATCGGCGTCGAGCGGCAATACGAACGCGGCGCGGGTCAGGCGCACGCCGTTGTTGCGCGCCGTCGCGAGCCCCAGGTTTGGCTGCCGCACGAGCTCGATGCGCCGATTCGGGAACTCGGCGATGAGGCGTTCGGCGACCACCGCGGTGTCGTCCGGACTGCCGTCGTCGACGATGACGATGTGCAGGTTCTGCCAGGTCTGGGCCACCACGCTACGTACGGCTTCGGGCAGCAGGTGCGCGTAGCGGTAGCAGGGCACGACCACCGCGACCTCGGGTTGTGTGGCAACTTCGAACACTGCCCGTTCATCGGCGGCCGTAGCATGGGCGCTGGAGTGTGGCGGGCGCATTCTCGCGTTCGCGGCCGCGGAGCTGGGCGCCCGGTGGAACGGCCGCCGCCTTCGGCTTACCGTGCCACGCCGTGCCGCCCCAGCCGATCCTGTTCTGCAGTCACGTCGTCGAATGGGGCGGCGCGGAGACCGTGCTCGCCGACCTGCTCGGCGCGCTCGATCGCAGCCGGTTTGCGCCGCACCTCGCGTGCCCCGCGGCAGGTCCGCTGCCCGACCGCGCGCGCGCCCTCGGTGTGCCCGTGCATGCGCTTTCGCTACGCGGCGGCTCGGCCTTTACCAAACTGTGCAGCCTGCCGCGGGCCGCGCGTGAACTGCGCCACATCGCGCGCGAGATCGGCGCGCCGCTGGTCTACGCCAATTCGATGATCGCGGGGTACGCCGCCGTGCTCGCCCAGGGCCCGCAGCTCGCGTGCCTCTGGCACCTGCACATCGTCACGCAATCGCGCGTAGCTCGCTTCGCGCTGCGGCGCTCGCGCGCAGTGATCACGCCATCGCGCGCCGGCGCGCTCGCGGTCGATGCGCGCATGGCCGCATCCAAGCGGCTCACGATCGTGCCGAACGGCGTCGCGGAAGCGTTCTTCACCGCGCGCAGCACCGGCCTGCGAGAAGCGCTGGGCCTCCCCCCAGGCACTGGGCTCGTGGGCATGTTTGGCCGGCTCGATCCGCACAAGGGGCACGAAGTGCTGCTGCGCGCGATGGCGCGGCTGCCGGATTCGGCGCATGCGGTGATCGTCGGCGGCGAAGCGTTTGCCGACTCGTTGGCGCGCGTGCGCGGTTATCCCGAACGGCTGCGTGCGGTGGCCGCACAAGGCGGGCTCGAGCCGCGCGTGCACTTCCTCGGCCATCGCGACGACATCGCGGCGCTCATGAGCCAATGCGATGTGGTGGCCGTGCCGAGCACGGCCCTCGAAAGTGCCCCGCGCGCCGTCGCCGAGGCACAAGCCGCAGGGCGCGCAGTGGTCGGCAGCCGGATCGGCGGCATTCCCGAACTGATCGAGCCGGGGGTAACCGGCCTCTTGTGCGCGCCCGGCGACGAGCACGAACTGGCCGAGTCGATCGGCAGCCTGCTGGCCGACGAGGCTCTTCGCCGGCGACTGGGCACGGCGGCGCGGGCGCATGCCGAACGGCATTACACCCTCGCGCAGTTTGCGCGCACGGTCGAAGTCACGTGCGCGCGCGTGCTCGCCGAAGCGGCACGCGGATCCTAGGTAGCAGAGGGCGACCCTGCCGGGAGCAGGATCAACCCAGCAGGATCAACCCTGGGCGAGCTGGGCCATCGCGGGCTTCAACACGCTCTTCGCAACCGGCTTGGTGCGCGGCTTGCGCTGGCCAAGCAGCTCGCGAGACAGCGTCTCCTCAAGCTCGTGGTCGCGCTGCTTGCCGGCGGAGTGCAGGGAGACTTCGAGTTCCTTGGCCGCGCCGGCGCTCGTGCAGGTCATGCGCTGCGCCTGGGCGCTCGCATCGTAGTAGCGGGCACCCGGCTGAACGGCGACGAGGCGAGCCCCGTCATGCGTCGTAACCATCGCGCCTTCGGCGACTTCGAGCCAGTTGCCACGCGAAACCACGTTGTCCTTCTCGGTCCAGCGATCGCGGCTTTGCGGGTCGATGGGACGATCGTCATCGAGCAGGTAGGTCGGCGTCACGTCGTAGTGCTTGCACAAGGCCAGCAACATCGGCAGTGTCGGAAGTGACCGCCCCTGCTCAAGATGGGACATCGTCGCCGGTCGGACCCCGAGGGTCTTGGCAGTGATGCCTTGGGCCTCGCGCTTGACGCGCGTACGCAGGTAGAACAACTTGAGGTGCAAGCGCCGCATGGGTTCTGAGGTCGGAACGGGGGAGGAGGTGAGATGTTAGGCGGGACCGTTGCCGGGGGTTCCGATCACGATCTGCGAAAGCGTAACACCTCCTACAGGAAGTGCGGCTTTCCGCTCGTAACCGGCGTCCAACAACGAAACTGAGGGCGAGAGAGGGCCTTGGCAACAGGCCGTTTTGACATTTGGAGAAACGAGATTGGGCGGCCAAAAGCATCAGGCGAGTGACACGATCTGGCAAGCCAACCAAGTTCACCGCATGCTGTCCGACTGCCGATCCACTTCGGCCAACCGAACGAACGGCGAATGACCCCTAGACACGAAACTCCAGAAGTAACTCTCTCCCCGCCCTGGAGTGGCAAGGATCTTGGGCTTGCCGCGAAGCTCGGAATTGCCCCGGCCAACTCAAGAGATGATTCGGTTTGGCAACTCGTCCGTGGCATCGGCGGTTTGTCGCTTCACGCCCCCAGGTCCGCCGGCGGCATGGCTTTGGAACTGAGTTTGCGCCACGGCCCGCTCGCACAACGTTTGCGGAGCGCCAGAAAGACAGATTCCCTGCCCCGAGCCTTCGGACTGCCGCGCCGCACGACTCCCCCGACGGTCGTCGACGCCATGGCGGGCCTTTGCCGTGACGCCATGGTGCTCGCCAAACTCGGCTGCCAGGTGACCGCGATCGAACGTGTTCCCGCGCTCGCGATGCTGGCCGCCGCTGCCATCGACGGTTCCGAGCTCGGGACCCGCCTGTCGGTGCAGACCGGCGACGCCGAAACCTGGTTGGCGGGACTTTCGCCGGAGCAGGCGCCGGAGGTCGTCTACCTGGACCCGATGTTTGCCGAGAGTGGCAAGGCGCAGGTGAAGAAGGACATGCAGGTCTGCCGGGCGCTGGCGGGTCCCCCGGACGACACGGCCTCCTTATTCGCTCAGGCGAAACAGGTGGCGAGAGAGCGTGTCGTAGTCAAGCGGCATCCGGACCTGCCGCCACTTGGGCCCGGCGTGTCGTTTGCCGTCGAAGGCGAACGGGTCCGCTTCGATGTCTACCTGCGCTGACATGGCCGATGCTCGGCTGGACCGTGACCACGGCGAACTGGCGCTCGGGGAACGAACTCCGCTAGCGACCTTCGATGAGCCACTGCGGGGCGCGGCGAGACGCGAGGGTGCCTCGCTGTTCGAAGACGTCTAGGGCGTCGCGCGACCACGCAGCGCTATCGCCGTGAACGGCTCGCGCACCAGGCGCAGGTCGGGCGCCGCCGGCAACCGCGCGAGAATGCCATCGACCTCGGGGCCGCGCATGCCGCTCAGGACGAGCGCACTGCGGCCCGTCCACAGCCCCAGGATCGCGGGCAAGGTCGCGTGCAGTTCGGTCGCAGTCATGTTGGCGACCACGCAGTCGGCGGGCTGCAGCGTGTCGGGGCCACCGAGGTGCACCACAGCCCCGGGCAGCAGTTCTTGCGCGGCGACCACGGCGGGGCCTTCGATGTCGCAGGCCTGCAGGGCAGGACACCCGCGCACCTGCGCGTAGAGCGCGAGGATGCCGGAGCCGGTGCCGACGTCGGCGAGGCTCGCGGGCGCGTCCCAGACAGCGTGGAGCGCGCAGAGGGCCGCCTGCGTGCTCGCGTGCTCGCCACTGCCAAACGCATTGCCGCGCGGCACGAGCAGTTCGATGCCGGCAAAACCCGCCGGGCGTTCGACCCACGGCGGCCGTACGAGCAGGTCCCCGGCGACGAGGATCGCGGTGTCTTGCTCGAGGCCCGTGACCGGCGGCTGCGTGGCATCGACCGGCAGTTCCCGCACGGCCAGGTCCGCGAACGGCAGCGTCGGCAGTTCGCCCGCGAGCCAGACCGTGATCGCGAGGTCCTCTTCCATGACACCCTGCAGGTCGGCATGCACGTGCAACCAATCGAGCGCCATCGCTGCGTCGGCGCCCGTGAGCACGTAGACCCGCACGGCCGCAGGATCGTTCACTTCGTGCCCACCGCGAGTTCGAGCACGCGATCGAGGATGGCGTCGGGTTCGACCATGCGCCCGATCGCGTCGTAGCCTTCGGCGAGGTGGCCCGTCACCGGGCCAAGGAAGTGCACCCCGCGCGCGCGCAGCACCGCGACGTTGTGCTGCACGGCCGGCGCGTTCCACATCGCGTCGTTCATCGCCGGGCACACGAGAATCGGACAGCGGCAGGTCAGCGCGAGCAGCGACACCGGATCGGCGGCGGCGCCCGAGGCCAGGCGGAACAACAGGTCGGCGGTCGCCGGGGCGATCACGTAGACCTGCGCAGAGCGCGCGGCGTCGATGTGCGGCACACCCCCATCGGGATCAATCTGCGTCGACGAGAGGATCACGGGACGGCCCGTAAGCCCGGCCATCGTGACCGGCCCGAGGAACTGCGTCGCCTGCTGGGTCATCGCGACGCGCACCAAAGCACCACGCTGCACCAGGCGGCTCGCCAGGAACGCGAGTTTGTAGGCGGCGATGCCACCGCCGATGCCGAGCAGCACCTTGGCACTCACGGTACCACTCACGGCCAGATCAGCCCCTCGACCTCGCGGATCGTCGCTTCGAGGTCGTGGTTGGTCACCGTGACGTCGTACATGGGCACACCCGCGACCACTTCGCGCGCGGCGAGCACTTCTTCTTCGGCCAATCGTACGCGCTCCTGGATCTCCGCCGGCGCGTTGCTGCCGCGGCGTTCGAGGCGCGCGCGCAGTTCGTCGATGCTCGGCGGCGCGATGAACACGTAGAGGCCGGGAATGCCGCGTTCGCGCAGTTGCCGGGTGCCCTTCACTTCGATCTCGACGAGGAACGTCTTGCCGTGCGCGAGCGCCGTGTCCATGGGCCAGCGCGGGGTGCCGTAGAGGTTGCCGTTGTAGCTCGCCCACTCGAGGAACTGGTTCTCGGAGACGCGGCGCTGGAAGTCCTCGCGCGTGAGGAAGTGGTAGTCGATGCCGTCGCGCTCGCCTTGGCGCATGAGGCGCGTCGTCGCGGACACCGAGAACTCGACGTCGGGGCGCTGCTTGAGCGCCCGACAGACCGAGGTCTTGCCGGCGCCTGACGGACCAGAAATGACGACGAGCTTGCCCTTCTTGGTGCTCATTCGAGGTTGGCTACCTGCTCCTTCATGCGGTCGATGCAGGACTTCATCGCGACGGCGGTGTGCGCCATCGTGGTGTCCGGCGACTTCGAACCGAGGGTATTCGTCTCGCGCAGCAGTTCTTGCAGCAGGAACTCGAGCCGGCGACCAACTTCGCCACCGCGCGCGAGCACGGCGCGGATCTCGACCAGGTGCGCGGTGAGACGCTGCAGCTCTTCGGCGACATCGACGCGGTCGGTGTAGATCGCCACTTCGCGCACGAGATCGATGGCGGGCACCGGGCCCGTCGTGTGGCTCGCGAGGAACTCCTGGACGCGCTGCAGCAGGCGTTCGCGGTAGGCCTCGGACAACTGCGGAGCGCGTTGGCTGGCGGCCTGCACGTGCCCTGCAAACTCGGCGAGCTGCTGTTCGATCGCGGCGACGGTCGAGCAACCATCCTTCTCACGATGCGCCTGCAGGTCGTCGAGCGCCGCGTGCACGAGGGCCAGGAACTGCGGCGGCAACGCGCGCGCCGTCACCGCATCGCCGCGCGAGCCGCTGTTGGCGAGCTGCACGACTTCGACGAGGCTAGGCGGCGCGAGGCCGAGTTCCTTCGCCAGCGCCTGCAGTTCGGCCGCGACCTTGCGCAGCAGGGACGCATCGGGCAACAGCGCGCCACCAGCCTTCAGCTCGACGATGACCGTCACCGTGCCGCGCTGCAGTCGCGCACGGACCTGCTCTTCGATCGCGGCTTCGAACGGCGCGCAGGCGCTCGAGACGCGCGAACGCAGGCTGAGGGCGCGGCCATTGACCGCACGCACCTCGATGCGAACTTCACCGACCTCGGTCGCGCCAGCCGCGAAGCCGACGCCGGTCATGCTGTGCGGAAGACGTTCCACGAAGAGGGCGGCAACGGAGAAGGCAACAACGATGGCGGCGTCAGGGGAAAACCTCGCCGCGGCAAACGCGGAATGAGGCCTCGCAGCCTCGGACCACGCAGTCTCAGGCACGCAGTCTCAGGCCGCGTTCCAGGTCGAGCTGATCAGGACCGCCGAGCCGCAGAAGATCGCCGCCAGCAGGAAGGTGAAGCGGTTGATGCCGCCAGCCTTCACACCAAACGTCTCGGCGCCTGCACCGCCGAATGCTTCGGCGAGACCGCCGCCCTTGCTCTCCTGCAGCAGCACGACGATCACCAGCAGTACAGCGGAGACGAAGAAGAGCACCCAGGCCAGATAGTGGAGGAAAACCATGATTCAGTTCGCAGCGGCGTAGTTCGGATCGCCCTTCACCGATCGTATTCGATGATGGGCAGGAAGGTTTCGGCTTGCAGGCTGGCCCCACCGACGAGCAGGCCATCGACGCTGTCGATCGACATGAGCTCCTTGGCGTTGTCGGGCTTCACACTGCCGCCGTACAGAATGCGGATCAGACCGGCAGCCTCCTCACCGAGGCGCTGCACGATCCACTTGCGGATCGACCGATGCGCGGTGGCCACCTGTTCGCTAGTCGCGGTCTCCCCGGTGCCGATCGCCCACACGGGCTCGTAGGCCACGGTGACGCGGTGCGCATCGACGGCGAGGACCTTCTCGAAGCCGCTTTCGAGCTGGCGCTTCAGCACGCGCTCGGTCTTGTTGCCCTTGCGCTCGTCGAGCGTCTCCCCGATGCAGTAGATCGGCAGCAGATCGCTGTCGAGGGCCGTGCGCACCTTGCGGCCCATCCAATCGTCGGGCTCCTGGAAGATGTGGCGGCGCTCACTGTGGCCGACCAGCACGCGGTCGGCGCCGACTTCGCGCAGCATGCGCGGCGCGACTTCGCCCGTGAACGCGCCGTTGGCCTCGAACCAGCAGTTTTGACCACCAACACCGAGGGGCGAGCCCTGGGCGACGGCGGTGACGTCGGCGAGGTAGATCGACGGCACGAAGAACGCGACCTCGCGGTCGCCCCCGTCGCCGAGGCGCCCCTTGACCGTCTTGATCAAGTCGAGCGACCTGGAGCGATCCAGGTTCATCTTCCAATTGCCAGCGATGTAGGGTTTGCGAGCGCGGTGCGTCACGGTGCGATGACCTCGTCGTCGAGTGAACCTGGCCCGAAAGAACCTGACCCGACGGGTCCGGCTCCAGACGGGATCTGGATGGACGCAACCTGGCCCGCCGTCTGCGGACGCGACCATCGGCGTCCACATAGGGGAACCAGGCGACGCAATTCTGCCGCCAAAAGGGCAAAATCCGCGGGCCGCAGGGCCTGTTTGCCGTCGCACAACGCGATCTCGGGAGCCGCGTGCACTTCGATCAGCAAGCCGTCGGCGCCGGCCATCAATGCCGCCTTGCTCATCGGCGCCACGAGCTCGGCAAAGCCGGTGCCGTGACTGGGGTCGACGAGGATCGGCAGGTCGGTGCGCTGCCGCAGCACGGGCACCGCGGCCAGATCGAGCAGGTAGCGCGTCGACGGATCGAACCCGCGCACGCCGCGCTCACAGAGCATCACCTGGCTGTTGCCTTCCTGCAGGATGTAGTCGGCCGCGAGCAGCAGTTCGTCGAGGGTCGCCGCCGCCCCGCGCTTCAACAGGACCGGCTTCGACTGCCGCCCTACTTCGCGCAACAGCGGGAAGTTCTGCATGTTGCGGCTGCCGACCTGCAGGACCGACGCATGCTCGGCAACCACCTCGACATCGCGCGGATCCATGACCTCGGTGACGACCGGCAACCCGGTGCGGCGCGACGCTGCGGCGAGCAGTTCGAGGCCTGGCACGCCCAGGCCCTGGAACGACTTCGGCGAGGTGCGCGGCTTGAACGCGCCACCGCGCAGCGCCCCCGCCCCGGCGGCGGCGACCGCGTCGGCCACCGTGTCGAGCAGTTCGCGGGTTTCGACTGCACATGGACCGGCGATGACGACGAAGTGGTCGCCGCCGATCTGCAGGCCATTGCCAAGGTTGACCGTCTTCCGCAAGGTCGATGAAGGGGGTGGGAGTCTGTGGAAAAGCCCGAGGACGATAGGCTTCGGCCGGGGGCGGGTCAATGTTGCCGGGCCCGGAACCGCCGAGGAGTTGTGCGGCGCCGGAGCCCCCGGCCCCACCCCACCAGCACCCCTGCCATGGCGAGTTCGGCGGCGCGCCAGCCCAGGCAGTGCCGTTCAACCGCGCCGACTCGCCGCCGGAACCCGGATCCCGAGCCCTTCGCGCACCCAGAACTGGCCCATCGCGCGCTGCTCGGGCGTGGCGAAGCAGAAGCGGAACCACGCAATCCGCACCCACTTGGGCGCACCCGCAAACGGCGCCTTCGCAAACAGCCGGGTCACCGCCGGCTCACCCGCGAGCAACCGGTGCTGGAGCACGCGCAGCCAACCATCCTGGCTCGGCGGACAGAAGCCGGCAAACCACAACTTGAAGCCCAGGTAGTCGTGGTACGGCGCAAACAGGACCGGCGCCCGATCCTCGCGCGAGGGGATGCCCAACGGTTCGTAGTCGCGCCAGTTCTCACCGTCGTCACTGCCCTGCACGACGAGGCCATACCGTTCGGCGGGCACGATGCAGAACATCGTGTAACACGAGGCGATGCGGAACGGCCGCAGCGCGGCGTCCACGCGCGCCAACGCCGCGGGCCGCACCGGCACCCCAAACTGCGAGAGAAAAGGCCCGATCGAAGCGGCGACGCAGAGCACCACGACGACACCCGCGAAAACCCGCCGCCACCCATGCCCCTGCTCGCTCGCGCCAGGCGACGCACGATCCGACGGCGGCGCTACCCGTTCACGGCGCCAACGGACCGGCACGAGTCGCCGCAGCGCCGCATCGTCCCAGAGCAGCAACAAGAGGCCCATCGTGAGCGGCTGGAAACCACGGATGCTGCAGACCACCTGGATACCGACCATCAGCCCGATTCCCGCCACCGCCGCCAGCCGCCGCGCGCGCCCCGGCACGAAGAACAAGAACGGGCAGAGCACTTCGCAGGCGAGCGTGAACGCCGTCATGCCCTGCAACAACCATCGAGGCAGTTCCGCAAACCACGCCGCCGCCGCGGTGGGATGCGGCATCGTGAGCAGGAAGTCGCCGACCGCCGAAAGGTCGCGCCACGGTCCGTGGAACATCACTTTCGTGATGCCCGGGCCAAACATCACGCGGAACAGGAACCACACCAGAAGCCAATGCACCCACCGCGGCAGGTCGGCCTTTGGCCGCCACGGCCACAGGCCCGCGGGTGCTACGAAGATGCCGAGGAACACCGCTTCGGTCTGCAGATCGTCGTACGGGAAGTTGAACCAGAACACCGGTCCATCGTCGATCGAACGGAACGACAACCACGCGACGTAGCCCAGGATGCAGCACGCGCGCGGTGCGATGCCAAAGAACAGCAGCACGCTGGCAACGGCGCCAAGACCGGCCACCGCCTGCACGAACCACGCTTCCGAACTGAGCCAGAACAGCGAAGGAGAGTGCCAGAAGGCCCCGCTGCCATACGCCCGCGCGAGGCCCGACATGAGGTCCGACAGCGGCGTGATGCCCTGTGGACCAATGAGGCCAGCCGCCTGCTGCCACAGCGACCAGAAGCCGCAGCCAAGGCACACGGCCAGCAGGCGTAGATACACGCAGCGCGAAATGCGGTAGGTGACGGGCACGGCGTTGGATGGGTGCGGGGTGGTGCCGGCCCGCGCCCCCATGCTAGCGCCGTCCGCGCCGCGTGCGCAGCCCCTACAAGCCGGCCTGCAACGCCAGCGTCGCAAATCCCGTCGAGGCCGTGGTCATGTAGCTCGACCCGAGGAAGTCGCAGTAGGACCCATCGGCGCGCTGCGTCTCGAGCACCTTCTCGCGCAGCCGTTCGCGGAACGACTCCCGCTCGGCGGCGGGCAGTTGTTCGATCGCGAGCGCGGCGTAGTAGTGGCCAAAGAAGTAGAAGTAGCCAGCGTTCTGGTAGTAGGCCTCGTGCGGGATCGGCCGCATGCGCGCCACCCGCAGGAACCGATGGTGCTCGAAGAACAGCTCGAGCCCGGTCCGCAGCTTCGCGTCCGTGATCGACGCATCACCGACCGAACGCAGGGCCCAATTGCCTACCTGGATGCGCCCGAGGCTGCCCTTCACGTCGTTGATCTGCTCGCCACCGGTCACCCGCGGAATCGGCGTGAGATCGTACGAGTAGGCCCCGTTCGGCAACCGGCAACGCCGCACGAACTCGGCGGCGCGATCGCGCGTCTGCCCATCCGGCAGCCAACCAAGCTGCGTCGCCTGGCTGAGCGCTGGCACCACGGCCCCCGTCGAGAAGCTCGTGCCCCACTTGGGCCGCCGCGTGAACGTCGGGTCGTCGTAGTAGCCGAACCCACCCGTGGGCTCCTGGTTCTTGGCGAGCCACCCCGCAAACTCGCGGCCGCGCTGCGCCACCGGCCCGCGCCATTCATCGTTGAAGTAGCGCGGATCCTGGGCGAGATCCGTTGTCGCCACGGTGCCATAGAGCCACCCCCACACCGCGTCGTTGTCCCACGTGGAGCCGCGCATCGTCATGCGGCACTTGCAGAGCCAGCGTACGGCCTTATCGAGGCACACGCGACGCTCCGGCGTCTCCTTGCCATGCAGCAGCGCCATCGTCGCCAATCCGTGCGCTGCGACGTTCCACGCGTAGTGCGTCTCTACGGCAAACACCATCTCCATCGTCGTCTCACACGAGGTCGAGCCCCAACTGCCATCGGAGTTCTGCGTCTTCACGAGGAACGCGAGCGCCTTGTCGATGCCAGCCTCCGCCGCCGCGCGTGTACGCAACACGGGCAGGTCCTGCGCGTGCAGAACCGCCGAAACGGCGAGCACCATCGCGGCGCGGATCACGATGGCTCCTTCGCCAACGCCTCCCGCAACTCGACGATCTCGGCTTCGAGTTCGGCGATGCTCTCGTCCGCTTTCGCCGCGGCAAGTGCGAGTTCGAGCTTCGCCTTGTCGACTTCGAACTCGGCCTTCTTGCGCTCCAATTCGGCATCCGCGACCTTGCGCCGCAGTTCGCGTTCGCGCTGCGGCAACGCGTGCTGCTCGAACTCCGCGAACTCGCGACGTTCGACCGCGAGGCTGCGATCTGCCATCTCGAGTTCGCGACGACCACGCTTCAGCACCAGCTCCTTGGTCGTCTTCGCAAACTCGTCGTTCTCGTACATCGAGACCAGCTCCCCGAGTTCGTCTTTGGCAAACTCGGCGCGCTGCGCGCTGCGATCGAGCGAGATCTTCTTCTCCTCGAGCTCGCGCGAACGTTGCTCGCCGAGGAACAACTCGAGCGCCTTCTGCTTTTCCGCCAGCTCGTCGGTGGCATTCTGAAGGGCCGCAGCGACCGCGCCAGCGCGGATCTTCGCATCGATGGCCCCGGTCTCCTTCTCGATGCGCGCGTGCGCGAGTTCGCGGATCTTCTTGTTGAGCTCCTTCTGCTTGCCCTTGCGCGCCTCGGCCTTGCCAGCAGCATCGGACTTGCTTTCTGCCGCAGGGGCCTTGGCCCCGGCGTCCGCCGCGGCGACGGGCACGGAGGCGCACGACGGCAACAAGCAGGTCGCCAGGAAGAACAGAGCAGAGAACGGCAGGAGTTGGCGTGTGGACATGGGACGGCACAGTCTTATATCCCCGCCCCGTGACCACGGACCACCATCCTGCGCAAACAGAGGTTGCGGTTCATAGCGCTCGCCGCCCTCTACCCAACCGCGTGCGCGATGCGTCGCAATAACAGGATCGATCGAGGTCGGCCTCAGGGCCAAGTACATCGCAAGCACCGCATCCTCGACCTCGACCACGCCGGCGCACCTGTTTCCGGACACGACGCGCTTGCCCACGGCTCACCGTCAACTCACTTGTCAATCCTGGCCATTAGAGCCGGCGACAAACTGCCAAAAGCCCGGTCCGAAGCTCTCCTCCGACACAATTCCGCCACATCCGCATCCCAGCATGACTCCGCCAGCGATTCCAAGGCAAGGCGGCACGATTCGACATCAAGGCGAGACAGGTCAGCATTGTCGAGAAACTCAACAATCGTTCTCGAGCCACGGCTCCTTGCCAAGATCGCCCCGATGATTGCAGGAACTACTCCGTGGTGAGGCTGCACCAAGCCAAGTCCAACACGGCGGCAGCCCTCTTCGGTGCCTCCCGGCGCGGCGGCACCAGGCAGCTTCACCGACTTCCACTGTTTGGAGCCGCAAGACAAGCCGATGCCGACTAACGGTGGCCGACGACCGCCGGGTTGGTGAGCTGCACGCCGCCGCTGCCGAGCGCGGCACCCTGCCAGGCGAGCGTCACGCCGAGCACCCAGGGCGCGTTCGGTACCGCGTAGCCGCCGCTGAGCGGCGGCACCCCCACGGCGACCGAGAGCGCCGTGCCGGGTGCGAGCCAGGCAGGTTGTCCGATGCCGGGCAGCAGCTGCGGGGCCGCCGGTGCACCGAGGGCGAGCACGGCCAGCGACGCCGCTGCCGACAGTTGCGCGGTCGCCAGCCCACCACGGACGCCCGTCGTCGCCGTCAGTGTCGGCAGCTGGGCGACCACGAGGGTCAGTGACGGCGCGAACGGCTGCGGCGGCGGACTGACGAGCGTGGCAGCGGGGTCCAGGGCGACACTGCCGCTGCCAGCCGCGATCGCGCCGTGCCCGTACGAGGCGGCAAGGACCGTCGTCGCCCGCACGTCGAGGTGGCTCTGGTGCAGCGCGATCGTCGGTGCGACCGACCCGGCGCCGATGTAGGCCCCCGCGAGGTCGAGCGTGCTGTTGGTCGCGCCCACGGTCACGGCGTTGGTCGCGGCGAAGCTGCCTCCGCGGACGCTGACGTTCGACGAGTCGAGCTGCATGGCGAGATCGAAGTAGCCGGTGGACTGGAACGTGCAGTCCCGCAGATGCAGGCTCTGGCATTGCGTCGCGCGCAGCTGGCCCCCGACCAACGACGTCGTCGGGTCGCTTCGGCACCCTTCCAGGAGGATCGTGCCGGCCGAGTTGCGGCACGACAGCTGCGCGATTACCGACACCGCAGCGAGTTCGAGGCCGCGCAGCACCACGGTGTCGCTGCTCGTGAGTCCGGTGACGCCGACGGCCGGCCCCAAGAGCCCGTAGACGCGCACGCCGGGGCCGCCCAGGATCGTGAGGCTCTTGCCCGTGATCGTGAACGGCGTGTACACGCCAGGCCGCACTTCGAGCACGGACCCGGCCGGTACCGCAGCCACGGCGGCGGCGATCTGGGTGAAACTGCTCCCGGCCCCGCCGGCAGCGTCGACGATGAAGGCCTGCGCGGCGAGCGGGCCCGCCAGGCCAACGAGGATCGCTGCTGTGAGGGGGCGTTGCATGGCGGCAATGGTATCACGGCATCCAGGCACGGATCCGTGCGCCCCAAGTCCTCCCCGCTGCGACCACCGCGCGCGCGGCGAACAACATGCGGTCTTCAATCGTCGCCTGGCCGGACTGCGACAGTCGGCTGCACGACACCCATCGCCCGCGCGAGCGAGATCCCGGCACCGCCGGTCGCGTCGCGCAGTTCGACGTATTGCCGCAGCGCATCCTCGTCCGGCCCACCGCGTCGCATCGCCCGGATCAACGTGTTCTTCGGCGTGTGCTGGGACGGCACGAACTCCACGACGCGGGTCTCGTAGCCCGCGGCGCGGAGCAGCAGTGCCCGCATCGTGTCGGTGATCGTCGCGGCGGCCTCCCGGCGCAAATGCGGCGTACTCCACAACGGCTGCATCGGGCCGGCCCGGCTCGTGGCGAGTTCGGCCCACGCCCGCGCGAGCTCCGCCTGGCAGCACGGCGCAACCGCGATCAACTCGGCGGCGTGCCGGAGACCGAGCGCGATCGCGTCGTCGGTCGCGGTGTCGCAGGCATGCAGCGACAGGATCGCATGCAGCTTCCCGTCCGGTTCGAACGCCTCGATCGAGCCCGCCTGGAAGGTCAGCAGGTCGTCCAGACCCAGCTGCGCAGCCGTCGCCCGGCCGGCCGCGACGCGCGCTGCGTCCCGATCGATGCCGATCAGCGTCACGGGATGCTTGAACACGTGCCGGAAACACCACGCCAGGGACAGCGTGAGGTACGACAGCCCACAGCCGGCGTCGACGATGCGAAGGGGCTCGCCGCGCTCGATCAGCTCCAGGAGCGGCGGGCGCAGCAGACGGATCATGTGATTGAGCTGCAGGAACTTCCGGACCTGTGGCGGTGGCATCGACGCATCGCGGTGGAGCAAGCCGACCGCGCGCAGCAGCGTGGGTGCGTTCGACGGCAGGATCGGCAGGTCCTTGCCCTCGGTGACCCGGCGCACGGCATCGTCGGTCCATAGCGCACGCGCGCGCAGCTCGAACTCCTGGGCCCATCGCTCGCTCATCTGCACAACTGAGCCGTTGGGGCAACGCACGGCAAGCACGCGGTGAAACGCCGACGGAACAGCGGGCGCCTAGCGGCGATGCAAACGCACTTCGGCGGCGACGCCAGCTGGGTCCAACTCGGCGGCACCGCGGTGGTGGTCGACGCCATTCCCAAACTCATTCCTTACTAGGCTCAAACTTCTTAAACGCATCCCCATGCTGCTTGTAAACCCCGTCGCTATCTGTTCCAAGCCACATTGTTCCGCGATTATCTTGGTAGATGGATACTAACAATACATTTTCTGCGCCCTTTTTCACACTAAGGCCCGTGAGCGTTTTTCCGTCATACCTCCAGACGCCACCGCCATACGTAGTCATCCACAAATCGCCATCTTTATCAACCAATCCAGAATTGAAATAATTTGGCTTTCCTTTTTCAATTCCACTGAACTTTTCATAGCTCACGTTGCCAGAGTCAATTTTATACTTGCTCTTAAAATTGCTTAGCCAAAAATATCCGTCTCTGTCTTGAATGATTGAACGAACGCCGGCAGCAGTGCCATCTGGGAGGATCGAAAGTTCTTTTTCGTCAAACCACAAGAACGATTTCCCATCATATCGGAAAGCACCCGCTACAAAGGTCCCAAACCAAATGTTTCCGTCCCTGTCTTTATTTATGCCATAGACCGAATAAGGATTATTGCTATCAAACGGGCTGATTGACGTGTCGATCCCAAACGATGCCTTCAGGTCCTTTCGTGGTAATCTCAATTCAAAAAGTGAATCACCATCATAACGATATAGGTCGTTTGCATTGTAGAAGCCAAACCACAAGTCATCCGGCTCAAGCCTCCACTGGTCATAAGACGACCTTATTGCCTTCAGGGCGGTGAACTGGCTTCCGTCAAACCTGCTTATCCCATCGAATGTTTCAATGTATACATTGCCGTCCTTATCTTCTTGAATGCCACGTATTGTGTCGCTCACCAACCCATCACTCGTCGTAAATTGCCTCAGCTCATTTCCATCCAAGCAATAGACACCTCTTCCATTACTTCCAAACCAATACCTTCCTTTTGAGTCTTGCAGAATTTTCCAGATTTGATTATCAAGCTCAGAAACCACTTTACCAATCTGCATGGCTTCTGCCCCGGCCTGTTTGCGCTCAGCTTTCTCTTGCCCCCTGCAGGAAAGGAAGGCGATCGCAATAACAATGATGAGGAGTGTTTTTGTAGGGCTTACGATCATTGAGTGAGGATTGCTTTTAAAGTCATGCCACGATGAGTCGGCGATGAGTCGGACAAGCCGATCCCTGACCGCCTGAGACTCACCAGACCACCATCCCCGGCCCCGCCAGCGCCGTCAACGCCCTGCCGAACCTGCCGCGCAGCACGATAGGCCCGGCACGAGGCAACCGCGTAGGCGCCGAGGCGTGCCAGCAGTTCTGTGCAGCGTTCGAAGCGGCCCGCCGGCAGGTTCGCCGCGGTGGCGTGGTTGCCGCCCGGGAGCACGGGCACCACGAGTTCGCGCAAGCGCGCGCAGTCGGCCCGGTGGGCATGGAACACGGCGATCGCCTGTTCGGGCGTGACGAGGCCGAGCCCACGCGAGGTGTCACGCCCCCACTGCCACGCGAACAGCAACAGGGACACGATCCAGCAGAGCAGCGCGCCGAGCACGGTGCCTGCGAGCAGCACGAGCAGCACGACGAACGGCCGCGGGGAGGGGAAGACGCGGCTCATGCGTTCACTTTGTATCGCCAAGTTGACGGCGGCGCAACCGGCACAGATGCCCAGCCG
Source organism: Planctomycetota bacterium (assembly GCA_020851075.1). Lineage (GTDB taxonomy): Bacteria > Planctomycetota > UBA1135 > UBA1135 > UBA2386 > JADZDL01. Next base: position 28,524 of record JADZDL010000111.1, read on the forward strand.
ATCAACGCTGTTCAAGCTGTCGCGGTAGCTCCTACTTCTTCGCTCCGTCGCTGCCCACGCCGCCCTTTGCGGTGAACACACCCGCCACACTGAGCCAGCCGCTGACACCACCCTTGGTTGCCTCGCTGCGGCCATTCCGAAAGCCGCGCAGTTGGTCATAGACCGCAGGGATCAACAACTTGCCACTGGCATCGATCGCCCCCCACTTGCCGTCGAGCATCACCAGGCCGAGGCCTTCTTGGTGAGGTAGAGCGAACGCAAACTGCGGCTGGATGCGATAGCTGCCAGCACGATCGATGTATCCCCAGTTGCCCTCGGCATCCTGCGCCGGGGCACCAGCTTCGCCAAACCAACCGACATCCGCAAACTGGGTCGGAATGACCATCGCCCCGCTGCGATCTGCGAAACCCCATCCTTGGGTCGTTCTAACCGGCGCCCACGCCGGTTCAGCACCCAAGAACGCGCGCACCGCCACGAACTTCGGCGCGAGTAGTTCGTGACCGTTGGCATGAACGAGTCCGGCCAGGCCGCCCACATACGCAACGATTTGCTCGGCCAAGAACCGGTCCTCGAAGCGCTCATACTTCGCCGCAATGACCAACCTGCCTTGCCGATCCACGAAGCCCCAGCCGCCGGCCGTACGCACCATGGCCAGATCCAATCGACCAGCATCGCCAAACGCTCGGGCATTCAAGAACTGCGGCGCAATGAGCACTTGGTTGGAAACCACATCGCGGTAGCCCCACAGTTTGCCCTCGCGGAACTTCGTTGGCGGCGGCGGCAGCAGACGCTCCTCAGCGGGCGCGCCCGATCGGTCCAGCGGCACCATCTGCACGCCAGCAGCGTTGACCATTTGCACAATGCAGAACGGCGTGCGTTCGACCCTCATGCTGGCGAGGTTCTCGGGCGAGACGCTGCGAATGTTGGTCCAGATCAGCAACTGGTCTGATCCGATCGCAAACTCATTCACGGTTGCAACATTGCCGCCTTCATCGAGCTCGCGACGCGCCAACCAACGAACCAATTGCGTCTTCGGCGGCCGCACCGCCTGGCTCGACAAGCGAATCTGGTTCTTGCCCGAACCCAGGGTCAGCTCCAAGTCGTTTGCCGGCGTCAACACCAGCGACGCCGGAACACGGCCAGCGCCTTCCACCGCAACGATCGTTACCGCGTCGTCAGCGCTGGCGCGGCGCTCACGCTCCGGTTTGGGACCATCTTGCGCAACACATTGCGTGGCGAAGACCAGTAGGAAGAGCAATGCGAGTCGAAGGGTCATCATCTTTGGGTTCCGATTCGGTGGGTTGGCGCGGCAACGAGCAGCGCGACGAGTGCTACTGTCGCGAATTGGAACGCTCTCGCGACACCACTCTCGCTGATCACATCGTTAAGCAGCGCAAAATGATCCGTTGGCACACGACACTCAAGCCACGAGAATGCGGCGACGCCGCCGAGAGTCGATCGGGAGCGAACACGAGACTTGGGTGGGTCGTGTCGACGGTTCGGCACCTGGGTTGGAGTCGCAGGGCGACACGCCAGCAACGCAGGGCAGCCCAACGGGCGCCCGCGCGTGCTACACTCGCCGCTCGCACCTCACTGCGACCGCCACGAGCCACGAAACAGGGGATCCCATGCGCTACCGCGTTCCATATCTCGCCAGTCTCGCCGTCCTGCTCGGGCTCGGCAGCTGCCAGCTCACGCTGGTCGGGTTCGACGCGCCGGCGAACGTCGTCGCCGGTCAGGTGTTCGAAGTCGTCGTCGACGGCAGTAGCGACGCCGGTCCAGGCAACTGTGGGTGCGTCGTGCAGCTGCCCCACGGCTTCACCGTCGTCGGCGGCACCGGCACGATAGCCGCGAGCCAGGTGACCTTCGACGATCCGACGTTGCTGGCCACCTACGTGGCCGAACCAGGGCACTTCCTCGCCGCCTGGTCGGTCGCGAACTCTCCTGCGGTCACCGCCCGGCTGAAGGTCTTCGTGCTCGCGCCGCCGGTCCCGACCAGCGGCGCGATCAAGGTGGCGCTGGCCGGCCAGACCAACTACATGAGTCCCTTCGTGCCGAACTCGCCGATGGGCGTGACCGACTTCGCGCAGATCACGGCCGCGGCGAACGTGCGCTCGATCGCCGTCGTAACCGTGCCGGCGACGACCTTCGCGCCGGACGCCGATGGACTGCCGTTCGGGAACTCGCCAGACGCCTGGTCGGGCCTCGCCGTGGGCGATCTCGACGGTGACGGCGACGACGACCTGGTCGCCGCGGAACCATGGCCCGGCACGGGGCTGCATGCGTGGTTCCGGACCGGCGCGACCTGGACCGAACGCAGCACCGGCCTCGCCGGCAGCGGGCAACGCGCGCGGGTCGCGATCGGCGACTTCGACGGCGACGGCCACGCCGACATCGTGCACGGCACAGGCCGCGTGTTCTTCGGCGACGGCGCCGGCACATGGACCCCGGGGCCGACGTTGCCGCAGTTCACGACCTTTGCGGTGGCCACGGGCGACGTCGACGCCGACGGCTGCAGCGACATCGCCTTCGGCTCCTGGTACCAGGACCACCTGCAGGTGTTCCTCGGCCAGCCGAACCGCACGTTCGCCGATGCAAGCAACGGGTTGCCGCGCCGGAACGGCATCGGCAGTTTCGACATCCTGCTGCGCGACGTGACCGGGGACGGCCACGTGGATCTCGTCTGGAACCAGGTGTGGGCCGGCGACGGGCAAGGCAATTGGACGATGGGTGCGGGCCTCACCACGGAGATTCCGTGGGGCATCGCCAGCGGCGATCTCGACGGCGATGGTCAGCCCGAAGTGGTCGCCGCCTACCAGGGCAACACCATGGGAGCTGGCGTCCATGTCCGCACTGGGACCAACCAATGGGCGCCGGTGCCCAACACTGGCTTGCCGACGACGACCCGGAAGGTCAGCGTCGCCTTGCTCGACTTCGAACGGGACGGCCGGCTCGACGTCGTGCTCGGCGGGGTCGCCGGCGGCAGCATCGACGCCTGGCGCAATCTCGGCGGAATGACGTTCGCGCCCGTGCCGTCGGCCGGCTTGCCCATCGGGGTGATCCAAGACGTCACCGACCTCGACGTCGGCGACTTCCACGGCGACACGTTCCCCGACCTCGCCGCGGCGATCCTCGCCGAGGGCCTCGTGGCCTACCAGAATTGGCGCGGCGGCCTGTCGCCGTTCGGCACCGGTTGCGCAGGCGGCCTCGCCCAAGCCCCCACCGTGGCGGGCCTCGGCGCGCCGGCGCTCGGCAACGCGAGCTTCGCGGTGGAGGTGGCCGGCGGCATCCCGGGCACACTCGGCCTGTGCTGGTTCGGCTTCAGCCAGCAGGTCTGGGGCGGGGTGACGCCACTGCCGCTCGAGCTCACGAACCTCGGCGCGCCGGGCTGCATGCTCTGGACCGGCGGCGAATCCACCACTTGGGGGCTGTTCGACCCTGCGGGGCGCCTGCATCGACCGCTGCCGATCCCTGGCGACCCCGCGCTGCAGCGGTTCGTGCTGTTCGCGCAGGGCGCCGCGTTCGCCCCGAGCACCACTCCGCTGCCGATGTCGTTCACTGCGGGCCTCGCGCTGCGCATCGAGTAATGCCTGGGTGCATCAGAGGCCGATGCGGTGCGCGAACGCGCCCGACACCGAGATGCCGAGCGGGTCGAAGTGCAACCACTGCGCGAACAGCACCACGCCGAGGAACCCGGTGCCGGCGGGCACGGCGATCGACTGGCTCGCCACGCCGAACGCATCGGTGAGCCGCAGCACGACCGCGTCGGGCGCCACGTCGAGGTCACAGCCGCCGGGCAACGGCAGAGGCGAGCCGCCGCCAGCGAAGTCCGACAGGCCGAGCACGAGCACGCCGTGGTCGTTCGCGAGGCCCTGCAGGCCGATCGTAAGCGTGTTGCCGGGCTGCGGGATGCCCTGGACGGTCTGGGTCAGGGAAACTGGGCCGCAGCGTGTGCGGTACTCGAGGCTCTGGGCGCCGAGTTCGAGGCCGGTGGCGAAGTCGATCGGGGTGCCCAGCAGCGCTGGCGAGCGCAGCGACACGTTGCCCGTCCACGGGTCGACTTCGTAAAGGAACGGGAACGCGCTGCCGCCGAGGGCCAGGGGCGCAACCGCGTACGCCGCTACCTGGTGCATCGCCACGGCGCCACCCGGGGGGACCACCGGCGAAGTCACCAGCGGCTGCGGCGGGCCGATCAGGCCGGCGAACAGCGCGAATGTGCCGTCGGCGAACGAAAGTAGTTGCCTCGGCACGCCGGTCGGCAGATCGAATGCGCCGGTGAGGTTCATGCCGGTCGGGTTGGGGAAGGTGTGCGGGCCGAGCAGCGCCAGACCCGTATCGCTGTCGACGAGCACGACCCCGGAGTCGATGGCTCCGCTGCCGGGGCGGCCGGTCCAGCCGAGCAGGGCCACGGTGCCGTATGGGCCGTAGCCGTGCAGCGTCGTCGCATTGGGCTGCGCATGGACCAGCTGCGCCGAACCGCCGCGCCGCGGTATGTGGTAGAGCCCGCCGGCTGTGCCGTCGACGGCCGCGAGCAGGCGGTCCTGCTGCACGGCGAGATCGGTGATCGTGCCGGGCACGTCGGTCAGGTGGACTTCGACGAAGCCAGTGCCGTTCGCCTGCAGGCGCACGAGCCGCGACACCGTGCCGAGGTCGAGGGCGAGCAGCGGATCGCCGTTGTACGGGTCGATCGTGATCGCCAGGGGCGGCAAGCTGTCCGAGGGAAACCCGCTGAGCGGCAGCACGACGCCGGTGGTGGTGTCTACCGACAGCACCTGCGTGGCCGGGCTGGTGCCGGCGGTGCGGGTCAGCACTAGGTGCGGATAGGTCGGAGCCTGGGCGACCAGGGTGGTAGCCAGCAATGCCGCGGCGAGGCCTTTCATGGGGCAGGATAGCCTACCTGCCGTCGCCCGGTAACCGCTTGCCGAGCAACCTGGACCGTGTGCGAGTGAGGCTGCTGGTCACGGCACCACGACCTCGTTCGCTGCCGCCTGCAGGCCCTGCGGCTGGGTCGCCTGTCCTTCCCGCGCACCGAACGCCACTTCGCGGCGGTTTGGTGCGCGGCCCGGCGGGCGCAGTGGTTCGGTGCTGGTGATCAGTCCGTAGCTGAGGCGCACACGACCACGACGGGACGCAGTCGTAGCGGCGCGGCATCGGTCGCTGAGTTCGCGGCATCAGAACCGGCTACGGGCCGCAGGCGGCCGCCGCCAGCAAGGGAAGACGGCCTTTGCCGTGCTGCCCATCGCCTGGAGGAAGGCACCCTGGTCGAAGCCGGGCAGCGTCTGCAGCTTGCGCAGCACGGCGTCAGCGCCGTTGGCATCGGCCGGGAAGATGCAGGTGTGCCGCGTGCCGCGCAGCACCCACCAGACATCGATGCCCAAGGGGCCGCATTCGTTCGTGTGCACTTCGACCTCGGCCAGGTCGTGCCAAGATATCGTGAGAGAACGGCCGTCGGGGTAGATCGCGGTGACCCAGCCGGTGGCGTCGAGGAGCTCGACCGTGGCCCCGGGAGGAGCGGGCGGGCGAATGCGCGCGAAGAGACTGCGGAGCCAGCGGAACATGCCCTGCAGAGCGTTGCGCGCGGTCGGGAGCGGACAGCGAAAGCGCCGGCCGAAGAGTCACGCGCCTAAGCGCCCAGGCGCTGGAACTCGAGGAGCCAGCTCGACCGGGGAATACCCGCCGCAGCAGTTCTGCCTGCGGGTAGCAGCGGCGCTCACCAGAACAGGCGCCAGCGCCAGGTCCTGGCCGCGTAGCCGGTCGCGGTGCGCAGCGTGTCCAGACTGTGCGTGCGCAGCATCGTGCGCATGGCCTGCTGCTGCTCTTCCTGGTCGCCGTCGGCAGCCTCCGCCTCGAATGGCCGGAAAGCGAACGGCGCAAACGATCCAACCAGCATCCCCCAGGCTTCGGTCGGCAGCACCACAACCGAACCGACGTCGCCGCGGGCGAGCCCGTTCAGGCCGCCGGGCAGGAACCGCTGCAGATCCTCGAAGCCCTTGTGCGGAGCCGGAAGGACCGCGGCCGGTGCGCCGGCCGCCGCCACCGCTGGCAGGGCCTTGCCGCGGTCGAGTGCGGCGCCGACCAGATCCTCGGCGTCGCGCCCACCGGCGATCACGAACACGCCGTTGCCGACACTGAGCCAGAGGTCGTAGCCGAGCATGCCGCCGTAGCGGTAGACGGGGATATCGCCGTGCTTCTCTTCCGCTTCCCGCGACAGGAACGGCTTGGCCTGCGGCAGCATGGTCATGAGGCTCTTGCCGAACGCGGTGGTGTCGCGCACGCCAAACGCAAGCGACCACGTGGTGTCCTTGGCGATGCCTTCGGGCACGTAGCCGGTCATCAGCACCTCGTCGTTCAGGTGGGCTAGCACGTCGCGCTGCAGGTCGACGCCGATCTCCCTGTTGACCTCCGCCCGGAACTCCTCGGCGGTGGTGCGTTCGCTCGCGACCACGGCTTGCTCGATCGTCGTGTAGAGCGCGTCGAGGTCGAGGTGGCCCGCCTTCCACGAGTCCTTGTCGCCCGGGGCGGCGGCGAGCAGGGCGGGCAGCCCCGGGGCGGCCGGAAAGAACGCACCGAACAGGCCGCGGTCGTCGCTGGTGAACTGCTGCGCGAGTTCGACCTGCACGTGCGGGCCGGCGGTGCCGACCGTCATGGTGTGGGTGCCGAGGCTCGGCAGGCCGAGCACCTTCATCCACACCGCGTCGCTGCCGCTCGCGGCCATCGCGGTGGCGACGATGGTCGCGAAGTCAAACGTGACGCGCAGCGCCGGCGTGCTGGGCGCCGGTGCCTTGCCGGTGGCCGAATGCGCCAATTCGCGCGCGTGCTGCAAGGCCGGTGCGAGGTCGTCCCCGCTGGCGGCGACCGTGAGCAGCAGGTGGTCGCCCTCGCGGTACGGCGCGCACATCACGTCGCCACCCTGGGTGCGCACGGCGAGTTTGGTGCCACCGACGTCACGTTCCTCCCACTCGCCCGGGACGGTCTTGTACTGCAGGTCGCGCAGGTCGTTGGCCAACGCATCGAGGTCGGTGCGGCCGTCGCCGTCGAACACCACCGCGAAGTGCGAGATCGGACTGCGCCGCATGCCGGCGTCCGGCGCGAGCCACATGCCGATGCGGACCCGGCCGCCGTAGCCGAGCCAGCGCGCCTTGGTGGTCGCAAACGCCGCTTCGTCGCCGACCAGCTGCTGCCACATGCCGAGCATCGGCACCAACCGCGGCTCCCAGAGCTTGCGGCCCTGTTCCGACTCCAACATGCTGCCGACGTTGGTCGGGCCGAGCCGGATCCGCCAGCCATCGGGACCGACGGTATCGAGCAGGATGTGGGGAGCAGTGGCTGGGGCGGCCGTCTGGGTGGCCGTCTGGGCAGGAAGCGCAACAGCCAGCAAGGGCAGCGTCAGGGCGAGGGAGTGGATGTGCATGAGGATCTTCTTCGTCGCACACCATAGCCGAAACGAGGCGACCATCGGCATGGGGCCTGCTCTCACCGACAAGTGCGGCGATGTATACTGACCGCCCAGGGTGATACGTCGAGGCGCGATGGAAAGACCTCTGCCGGTTTCGGCCGCGATGTCGAACGGCATTCGCCAGTGTGCTCGGCCGCTGAGCGACGTCTGAGACACGCCTGAACGACCAGCGCACCCGGGGCGACCGCTCGCGACCACCCCACCCCGCGGCCCACCCAACATCGTGTGGTGTCCGCGTGCGACAGCCGCCTCGGGCCCCTGCATCGAGGACACACCAGCCGGGGACCGACCAATCGCCGAGGCTGCTCTGGGCCAGCGGGCCAACTCAGTGGCGTTTGCCGGGCTTCTTCACGATGCGGAAGGTCAGCTTCGCCTTCCCTGGACCGAGCGGCCGCTTCTGGTCGAGGGCCAGGAAGTCGCCGTGGCTGGCCTCGTATTCGGCTTGGAACGCCCGAATGCGGACATCGAGGTCCGTCTCGCTGGCGAACGTGAGCACCACTTCGACGAGCTGTTTGCCCTGCCTTGCCATGAGGATTGGCGGGCATCCTCACCCCAACCGTGGAGGGAAGCAATCTCCGAGGAGCCACTGTTTCGAGGCCGCGGACGGGTTGCTCGCGGCGCTCCATGATGGCGCGGGACTGGGCTGTCCCGCGCGATCGGGAAGGGGAACGCGATAAGTGCCGAATGGTCCGGGACGCGTGTTTGTTGGTCCGCCCCCCACACGCCCCACTTGCTCTTGGGTGATTTCCTAGGTAGCGGCGGCGACTGCAGTCGGGCAGTCGCCTTGGCTGGCAGGGTGGGAACCGGTGCTGGTACCGGTCGAGGCTATGCGGTCTGGTGAGGTAGGGTGGTCACCGAGTCCGATCGACTTGAGCAGGCCAGAACTCCCGGCACGACTTGGCACGCTGCCATGGCAACATGAAAGTCCGTCCGCTTCGTGCCATCGCGGCAGTATTCGTGAGTGCGCTGACCGTCGCGGCCCAATCCGGCCGCTCGATGAGCCTTCCATCGTCACCGGTGATCGGCGCGAGCGTCACCATCGTTACGAACTACCCGCCGATGGCGGCGGGCAATCTATGGACGATAGGGCTGTCGTCACCCTTCGCGGCGAGCCAGCCCTTGTCGATCCCCGGTTTCACCGTGGTCGGGCTCTCTCGCATCGACTCCTCTACCTTCGTTACCACCGGCTTGGGTATCTACCTAGGAGCGTGCTCCGCACCAAGCAAGTTGGTGCGAGCCGCAATGCGCTGACCGAAGGCCCCATGAGGACGTGCTCTGGTAGGATCAGCCGCAATGAGGCTGCATCTGCTCGTCGGTTGGGGTCTAGCCATCCTGCTCGGCTCGGGGTTCCTGTCAGCGCAGGAACACCAACTGGCCTTGCGAGCTGAACTGCGCACCAAACCTGTCGTGGCCGACGTCGCGGGCGGCACCACGATCCGCGTGGTCAGCGGCCGCACCGGCAAGCCGCTCGCTGGCGCCGACGTGCTGCTGATGATGCCGACCGACTGGTCGGAGGAGATCGAGCGCGAGCGGCAGGCCGCGTATCGGGACACGAAGGACCAGTGGTTCGTTAGCCGTTTCCAGACCCTGTTGCGGTTCGGTCGGCGGTGGCGCACCGATGCGAATGGCCAGGTCACGTTGCCCTCCGAGCCGTGGATGTGGGGCATCGTGCACGAGGACCTGTGGGCCCACGGCCACCACTTTCGCGAGCCGCGCATCGAACTGCTGCCGCGCCTGCGCCTTGCCGTGCACGTGTTGGCTGCCGACGGCAAGCCGGCAGCGGGTGTTCCGCTGCAATTGGAGCACTCCCATGGGCCCCTCAATTCGGCCGGGGCCACCACCGACGCAGGCGGTCGCGCAGAGGTCGAGGTCGACTCCCCGGATCTGTTCTACGACGAGTTGAAGCTGGCGGTCGCGCTGCCCATCGAAGGCTGCCCGGTGGCGAAGTTCGTGCCGCGCGAGCGCGCGTTGGCGGGTGGAGCCGCAATCGAGCTCCAGCTGCCTTCGCTGGCGCGCGCCGTGCTCACGGCGGTGCGGGCCGATGGCTCGCGGCGACCGTTCAGGACTGCCGACCTGCGTCGCACCGAGGACGAAGCGACGGGGCGCAACTACTACCTCGCGAATGTTGATGCATCCGGCGAGGCGGTGGTCTGGGCTCGTCCCGGCCAGCGTCTCATCGCCTACCTCACCTTCGACGACCAGATCGGGTGGTCGAAGATCCAGGTGCAGATGCCGACCGAGGTAGGCGGCATCGTGCGCATTCCGGTAGCTGAACCGCAGGCGTCCGTGGCGTTCATGCGCGTGCTCGATCGCGAAGGCAAGCCGTTCGCCGGGCAGCCCGTCTGCCTGTACTACGGCGGCTTCGGCAACACCCGAACCGATACAAAGGGCCGTCTGCACATCGTGGTCGGCCAGGGTTTCAGTGGTCCCGGTGCGGTGCTCGTCGGTGGCAGGGTCGCCGATCGGGCGGCTGCGGGGGGCTTTGCCGATACGACGGTCGGCGCGGTCGTGCTCGACCTGCCTGCCGCGGCGGAACGCCCTGTCGACCTCGGTACCGTGCAGCTCGCCGAGGAGCCGATCCTGCTCGCTGGTCAGGTGGTCGACACCGCCGGGGTGCCGGTGCCCCACGCGCGGATCGTGCGCGCTGCGCTGCCGCGACAGAACGGCGACCCTCTCTTCGATGGACCGCGCGCGACCGGCGACGCCGAGGGGCGCTTCGTGCTGCGCGGTCTGCTGCCCGGGATCGACCAGATCGGGGTCTCCGCCCGGGATGTGGACGGAACGCGGTATGGCGAGGAACTGTTCGACGTAGGCAACCGGAAGGTCCAGCTCGTCGTGAAGTGACCGATGGCGGCGCGGGGGCCACGAGGTGCCCGGGACGCCATCGCCGGGCAGCCACTGCGTCGAGCACTGCGCGCATGTTCCCGATGCGAGCAGGCAACCGGGCAGCACGCCGATAGCAATGTGGATTGCGCGCGCCGCGGCATGTCAGCGAGCGAGCAATCGAGCGACCCAGGGGCGCGTCAGCGCACGACGCCGCCGATCGGCGGGCTCACCTGCAGCGGAAAGCTGAAGCCGCTGATGCCCTTGAACCACAGCGTCAGGTCCGCGAGGCCCGGACCACTCGGGATCGGGATCGACGCCGCCGCGCTGCCCGCTGCGTCCGCGAGCAACCAGGAGACCACAAACGAATACCGGTCGTCGAGCCACGACGGCTGCGCGAGCAGCGGGCCGAAGTCCACCGTGCCGAGGGCAGGGCCGGCGAACAACACGACGAACGCGCCAGGCTCCGTCTTGAACTCGAGCTGGAACGTCTGGCCGAGCTGCAGCGGCGTGCTGCGCTGCACGCCGAGCAACGGGGCGGTGGTCGGCGGCGCGCAGCCGACCGCCCCCGCGTAGTTCGTGCGACCGATCTGCACCTGCGAGTCCGGACTCACCTGCAGCGGGCAGTACCCGGCCGGCGTCCAGCCGATGTAGCCGTCGGCCCACCAGGCCCGCGAGCCGTTCATAGCTCGCAGGTACAGTTCCACCGTCTGGAAGGAATGCCCGCTTGTGCTGCAGGCGCTGGCATGGAAGCGCGAGCCGTCGAGGTCGATCAACGGGCCGGGCGTGTTGAATGGTTGCCGGGAGTAGAAGCCGGTCTGCACCGCAGTGACGTCGGCCTGGATCGCCAACATCGCCGTCGCGCCGCCCAGGAGCAGGCAGGACTGCAGGTGCAGACTCGCGTTCTCCACCCTGGTGCCGTTCTGCACGGTGCACGAGTCGAGCGAAGCGCGCCCGCTGGTCACGAACATCCTCATGATGTCGAAGCCGACCAGGTCGACGGTGGCGCCGACCGGAGCCTGCACGAAGACGTCTCCAGGCTGTAGGACGCTCGTGCCGAGCGTCACCGGACCGAGCGCGCGGATGCGCAGCGACTTCTGGACCGTGAAGCTGAAGTACGTGCCGGCCTGCACGTGCACGATGTCGTCGGGGGCGGCGGCATTGACGGCCTGTTGGATGGTCGCGTAGCCGCCGGGACCGACGAGATGAACGGTCTGGGCGGCGAGACCGACAGCGAGGGTGCTGGCGAACAAGGCGGAAGCGATATGCGTGCGCATGGGAACGAGCTCCGGGCTGCGGATGGGAAGCGGCGACGTACGCAAGGATCGTGCCAGCCGACAGCAAAGGGCGGCCGAGCCGACCCGCGAACCAGATCCGTGGGACGGGCACGAGAAGCATGGCTTCGGCGCCGTCGTTCCGCACGCGGCAGGCGTCGCCAGGCTCCGGCGCGGCCCAAGGGAGCCTCCGGGCCCGATGGCCGTCGGACGACCATTGTCGATTTCCCGTCGGTGGTCCGACGCCGTCAGTTCGCAGTGCCCCATACGGCTGTGTTCCTCGGGGTGCCCCTGAGTCTGCAGTGGGCGGTGTTCGATCCCTTGGCCAACCCGCTCGGCCTCGTCACCTCGAATGCGGTGGATCTCGTGATCGGCAGTTAGACCGTCCCATACCCACCTCGCCACCATCCCGGCCCCGGCAGCCCCGTCCACGCCCCTGCCGAACCTCCCTCCAGCACGCCATTCCGCCGCGGCCATCCGGCCGGGCGGCCAGCCTCCGCCGCCGACGCGTGCTTCACGCGACGGTTACCGTTATCGCGACACTTGGTAGGTCATTAACGAGGGCGGAGTTTGAGGTTCGATCGGCCCTGATTCGCTAACCGGACGAGCTACTTCGCAGTAGTTATAAACGAGACCTCGATACACCTTGGGTCCATCCCCGCGATCCACTAAGACGAAAGCGACGTTCGGACGTCCGACACCAATCATAAGCGCTCTACCGTCACGCGCAACGCCTAGGAGTCTGAGACGCGGGAATCGAGCTGCGCGCTATTACCGATTTGGAATAGGCGCGCGGCTACAGGGCGAATTCGGCGACGCGCAAGGTTCGTGATCTGAAAGGGTCCCAGTAACGATTCA
>JADZDL010000112.1 GCA_020851075.1 Planctomycetota bacterium
CACTTCGTCGCCTTCGCAGCCGTAGTCGGACTTGAGCACCCAGTGGGTGCGCTGTTGCCAGAGTTCTTCGCGCATGGTCTCCAATCGCACGGTGCGCGGCAGCCAGCGGCGGATCGCGGTCTGGGCTGCGCTGGAGAACTGCTCGAGCCGTTCCCAGCAGAGGGCCAGCGTTCGCTTGTTCTGCGTGAGCACCGCACCGAACGGATTCAGCACGGCGGTGCGCCGTTCGACGCTCGCTTGCAGAAGGTGAAGGAGCGGCGCCGCGAGTGGTTCGCGGTCGGTGGGTAGCGTCTGGTTGTCGAAGACGGGCAGGCGTTCGCCCCACCAATCGGTCTTGTAGTGTCGCACGATCACATCGCACGGCTCCCCAAACAGCGTCGCGCGGCCGTCGTTGGCTGTGCCGAGATTGAACGGCGAACCGAGCACCACGTGATGGCCGCGCGCCGCCAGCCAGCGGTGGTAGATCGCGATCATCGAGAGATCCTCGGGCATCTCCGTCGGGTAGAGCAGGCCGATCGTGAGCGGGCCGCGCTGGCCCGTCGTATGCGCCCAGGCTTCACACAAAGCACCAAACTGGTGAGGAAGGTCGCGGTTGGGATCCCGCCACGTCGCTTCTTCGGGCGAACACAGCTGATTGAGCAGCACGGCTTCGGCCTCGCCACTCGGCGTGTCGCTGTTGAGTTCGCAGACCTTGGCGCCGTCCGCGGTAGAGAACACGTCGGCGCGCGCGATGCCGTGCCAATCCGGAGCCGAACAGAGCCACATGCCCTTCTGCCATGGTGTGAGGCCAAAGAACGAATCGAGCAGTTCGGGCTCACGGCGCACGAGTTGCGCCACCTCTTCGTGCACGAGCGTGACGCCTTCTGCGGCGGCGCAGACTTCGTCGTAGCGCGCGGCGTCGAGCACGACAGGGGCCGTGCGAAAACGCGGTTCGCCATCCAGCCACGGATCGGAGAGCACGCCCGTGGCCTGCACGCGCGCGGCAAAGGCCTCGTAGCCGCTCATGCAAGGCTCCGCACGAACAGTGCGGCGGCGAGGTAGGTGGCCGCTTCGAGGGCGCCGGTGCCGAGATCGCGGCGTTCGGCGATCGCGCGGTCGAGTTCGCCGCCAAACAGGCTCAGCTTCTGCCGCAGTAGCAGGCACTGCACGACGATCTGGCGCACGGGATAGACGAGCAGCCCTTCGCCCAGCGCGATGGCATACGCCTGCAGCGAGGGGACCACGCCCTGGTAGGGCCCGTCCGTGGCATTGGCGATCACCAGCGCGAGCGCGATCGTGAGGCCGCCGTGCGACAGCGCGGCCGCCATGTTGCCGTCCTGCATCTCGGCGTGGTCGTCATAGCTCGTCAAACGCCGGAACAGCCACACGAGCACGAGCAGCGTGAGCTGGCCGATCGCGAACGATGCGCACGCGAGCCACAGCTCGGGAAAGGAGCGGCCGCCAAATACGTTCGCGACGAGAATGCCGATAGCGATCGTGTGCGCGGCGAGAGCCGTGGCGGCCGCGAAGTTGTCGCGGCGCGCTGCTTCCGGCAGGTCGCCCAGCGTGCGCTGGCCGAGGCCGAGCGCGAGTTCGAAGGCGAGCAGGCCGGTGAGCCCAAACATGCCCATCCAGGCGATATCGGCGACCGTGTCCACGCCCGCGTGGCACGCAGTGGCCAGCGTGCCAGCGAGCAGGAACATGCCAAACACGCGCGCGGCCTGCAGAATGCGCCGGCCCGGGCTCTGTTCGTCGGGACGGCGGGCAAGGCGTCGCACGACGAGGTCGAGCAGCAGTAGCGCGAGCACCGCGCCGATCCCGAAGCCGAAGGTCTCCAGCATGGCGGGAAGTGTGCACATTGCGCGCGAGGGCGCAAGTCCCGCTGGCTGCGGCAATCAGCGTGGCGCGGCCCCGTTCGCGTCGGGCCGTTCGGTCACCGCGCGCGCGACAGGTTCTGGCAGTGGCTGCTTACGGCGCGCCCCGGCCTCTTCGCGCAGCAGCGTCGGCAGGTCGGCATAGGGGTAGACGACGGGCGGTTGGTCCTTGGCGAGGCCGCCCGTGTCGGCGGTGGGGCCATAGGTGCTGTGCAACGCCTTGCCGTGCTGGCGCAGCAGCATGGTCTGCTGGCCGCGATGGTGCGCGGTGTGCGCGATGCGGCGCACGAGCACCCACGCGCGCGAACGATCCTCGCCGAAGAACTTCGTGAGGCCTTGCCACCAGGCGTCGTCCTTCGTCTGGAGGGCTGCGAGGCGAGCGCCGGCGGTCTGGCCGTAGAACGCGACGAAGGCGGCGCGCGTCTCGGGAGTGGGCAGCGGCGTCTCGGTGACCTGGATGCCGAGCATGCTTTGAAACCAGCCGTTCTCGCTCATGCACTGGTGCACCATGTGCTCGTGGAAATGGCGGCCGCGGCGATCCCCCTCGAGTGGGCGTGCATGCCAGACGTCGTCGTCGACCATGCTCCAGACCGACAGCGTCTTCTCGATCTCGGTGCGGTAGGTGTCGACGAGGAACGCGAACGTGCTGCTCGGCATCGTGGTCATCGTTTTGGGGTTGCTGCCGGCTGAGCGGGTTCGAAGGCGGGATTCCAGGTTGGCATCTTGGCGCCGACACGTTGGCGCCACGCACGCAGTTGTTCGCGCATGCGTTGCGCTCGTTCGGGCTGCTGCTGCGTGAGATCGGCGGTTTCGCCGGGGTCGTTGGCGAGGTTGTAGAGCATCACGGTGTCGCTCGCGAAGTCCTCGATGAGTTTCCAGTCGCCGTCGCGCATGGCGCCGCGCGGCCCAACCTCCGCGGTCTGGTGCTGGGGGAAGTGCCAATACAACGGGCGATGTTCTGCGGCGGGCGCGCCGTGCCAGACCGGTAGCAGGTCGAAGGCGTCCTCGCGTACGGCTGTGTCGCTGTCCGCTCCCCCGGCCGAGCGCACCGCGCGGTGCACATCCTGGGTGATCACTGGCAGGTCACTCGTGGTGCCCGGAGCAATGACGGCAGGCCAACGTACGATCAGCGGCCCGCGGATGCCACCTTCCCACCGCGAGCGCTTGCCGCCGCGCAAGGGGCGATTCTCGCTCACGCCCGAGAGCCCGCCGTTGTCGCTCGTGAAGATGACGAGGGTGTCGTCGGCGAGTCCGCTGCTGGCCAAGGCGTCGAGCACGGTGCCGACGGCATGATCCAGGTTTTCAAGCATGGCTGCGAACGGCGGCTTGGGGCCACGTTCCTGCAGCGTCTCGCGTTCGCTCGCCGGCACCGCGGCGAGGCGTGCTTGCCGCAGTTCGCGGTGGTGTGTCACGTCTGCCGTCTTGGCCTCGATTGGCGTATGGACCGCGTAGAAAGGCAAGTACAGGAAGAACGGTTGCTCGCTACCAACCGCGCCGCGGATCAGCCCTGCAGCCGTCTCGGCCTGCACATCTGCGAGATAGTCGCCTGGCTTGCCACCGGGCGGCAGTGGAACGACCGCGTGCGAGTGCGCAGGTTCTCCCGCCGCGTCGTTCCCGTACGGGAAGAAGTGCGATGCGGGATGCCCGGTATGGCGCCCCATCCAATTGACTTCAAAACCCTGGTCCTGCGGCAGGAAGCCCTCGCCGCCAAGGTGCCACTTGCCGACGTGCCAGGTCTTGTAGCCTTGCGCCCGCAGTGCTTCCGCAAGGGTCACCTCGGCGAGCGGTAGGGCGTCGAGGTCGGCCGGGGGCAGCATCTGGGCCTTCGGAAACGACGTTCCCGGGATCCAGTCATTGATGTCGACGCGCGCCGGATACTTGCCCGTCATGAGTGCGGCGCGGGTTGGCGAACAGACGGGATTGGCCGCGTAAGCCTGCAGAAAGCGCATTCCCTGGCCTGCGAGGCGATCGATGTTGGGGGTGCTGGCGACGTCCTGACCATAACAACCCACATCGCGCCAGCCGAGATCATCGACGAACAGTACGATCACGTTTGGCCGCTGCGGCCGCGGCTGTCGCATCGCGGTGCAGCCGAGCGGAAGGAGCAGGCTCGCCAATAGGGCGCTCGCGGCAAACCGAGAGCTGGTTGTTCTGGCGCGGTGGAAGAGCATGGTCGGATGATCGCGCCTGCGCCTCAACAAGGCCAGGGTTCGCGCCGCTCCGTTCCAGGCCAATAACGGCTAACTCGTTGACTGCCAGACCAGTTGCGCGGCCAGGGCCGAGCGCGCAGTCCAACTGATGGTTCGCACCCAATTCGTTCGAACCAAGTGATCGATCGTCGCGCGGTCAAAACCCAACGTCAGGCGATTGTGGCACGGCACCTGCACGAAGAACGTCGATGCCCAGAGCAGCGCGAGCAGCAGCAGGCCCACCAGGGGCCACTGGCCCGCCGCCGCTGGTGCGTTCCACCAAAGCAGGCCCGCGAGGCCCAGTTCGGCGAGCATGAGCGGCATCACGACAAACGAGATCGTGCGGCAGTGTTGCCGTTCGTAGGCCGCGAACTGCTCGGGCCCGACCAGGCGATACAGTGGGTAATGCACGATCTGCACAAACCAGATCACGCCGGCCATCGCCACGGTCGGGAGCGCGTGCAGCACGGTGAGCTGGTGCCAGTTCATCGCTGCCCGGGCCCGCGTTCGCTGCGGTGCGCGCGCCACGCGTGCACGAGCAGCGCCGTGAACGGAACCCACCAGATCAGGTCATTGGTGACGAGCAGCCAACCGCAGCGCCACGGCAGGTCGCCGCGCATCGCCGCGTCGAGAAACCCGAGTGGGCCAAAGACCTTGCCGGCGAGCCCGACGAGCACGATGGGCCAATGGCGCAGTGGCGCGAACGCGGCGATGGCGTAGCCGATGCCGTAGACGCCGACGATCATGCCGATGCACTGCCAAAGGCATGGGTAGTTCGGGACCGGCAGGTTGGCGAACGTAAACCAGGCGTGCGGGAACAGCACGGCGAGCGCGCCGAACACGAGGTTGTAGGCGGCGGCCAGGAGCAGCACGGGTTTGGCCCAGCGGGGGCCACGTTCGTCGGGCATGGGGGGAGGTTCGTCGGTCTGGGCCAAGGAGATGCGCGCCAAACCGGGGGTGGAGTCGTGATACCACAATGCTAGGATGCGCGGCATGTGCGGACGAAGGAGCAACTGCCGATGACACGCGGGGGACTGACATTCCTGCTCGGGGTGTGGGTGATTGTGTGGGCGATGCGCTGTTTCGAATCGTTCCAGCACCTGCCGACACCGGATGCGGCGGCGCAGCCTCGTTCGTTGGATGCGGGCGCGTCGGCAGGATCGGGCGCGCAGATGCAGATGCCGAGGCCTGAGGATGGTGTGGAGCCATCGGTGGCGACGGCCTTCTTGCAGGTCGGGCTCCTGCAGATCGCCGAGTCGGGGCTCGACGAAGCGCTACTGGCTGCGTGCGAAGTGCCACTCCACCGCGGGATGCAGCAGCAGCAGCTGGATCTGCAGTTTGGGAGTTCTGCGGAGTTCGATTGGGGCAACCGGAGCCGGCGGTTGCAGGGGCTGCCGTACAGAGACGAGCGCCATGCGGAGTTGCCGGAGTCGTTTGGCGAGGTTTCGCGCCGTATCGGCGTCGAATTCGTTTGGCACGGAGAGTCCCCCGCGGGGCACCTGCTGCAGGTGCTCGACGACCGGAGTGAGCACGCGGATCGGTCGCCGGGATCGTCAGGTCGGGGTAGCGGTGGCCTGTGCCTGCCTTCGGTGGTCTTGCCGTGGAATCAGCCGTGGCTCTTCCCGCAGCTTCACCGCGGCAATGTCCTCATCTTCCGGATTGTCGCCAGGTCGACTTCGGTGGAGGATCTTGGCAAGGTGGAGTTCTGGCGGAGTGCCTGCTCGGAGCTGGCCCAGGCATCGCCGCGGGACGCGGTGTCCGAGCCACCGTTGGGCGCTCTGGCCACGGAACGAGCTCAGCATCCGTTCGTGGTTGCCGATCCGTTCGAATCCGCATGCCTCGCGAGCATCGTCTTTCGCGATCGTGAGCTCGCGTCGGCGGTGATGGCGAAGCGCAGCGGGTACATCGACCTGCCGATCGAAGTATGGCCACGGGATCAGAGCGCATTCTACCGGCAGGTCTGGACGAATGGGCGCATGGCAGCGGTCGCGACGCTGCTTGGCGATGGCTCGGTGATGCCGTGGTCGGTGGGGGAGTTTAGCTTCCAGCACGCGGTTGCGTGGCGCTGTCTGTTGTTGCAGAACGACCCCACGATCGCCTCGGCGATGGTGGATGCCCTATTGCCGCGTTTGCGCACGAACAGCCTCTTCTTGATGCTGCTGAGGCACTCGGATTTGTCGGTGGCGAACCCGGTGGCTGCTGCTTGGGAGCGAATTCACAGCGCGGCGCTTGGCAAAATCGGATTGCCGTGGAGTGCCGTACTTGGCGTGCCGGGCGGGCTGATTCTGTACCTCTTGTTCCCGTTCGTGCTCGGTGCCTTGGTGGTCTCTGGGCGAGCGCGATCACGCACCAGGGTGCCGTTGGGGCGGGGAATGTTGTTCGTGCTGTTTCTCGGCGCGTTCGTGACGCTTTGCGAGGTCGCTCTTCGACCGCTGTTGGCGCTGTTCGTGGTGCTACTGGCGAGCGAGGATGTGCGCTCGTCCCCGGCGCGTTCGCTCTGGAGCAGGTTGCTGATCCTGTTCGCGGTTGCGGCAACGGTGTTCGATGCCATGCGGGGAACACGATTCGAACTGCAGTTGCTGCCGCTTCGCGTGTTTGCCGAGGCCGGTAGTGTCCTGGTGTGGATCCTGGTTGGTTGGCGCGTCGTGGAGGACGGGCGGTGGCGTTCGCCGGGCTTCTACTCCGTGTTTCTTCTGGGCAGCATGGGGCTGTGGTCGCTTGCGCCAATTCGCCCCGCGGTGCCCCCGTCGCAGGATCTGGTGTGGGTGGTGTGGGTGGCGTTCGGTGCGTTTGCGCTGTTCTTGCTCGGTGGGCGGCGCGACTCCGATCGAGTGGAGACCTTGGCACACGCGCATGCGCCGTAGGGGTCGAATCACATTCATGATTCTTGGTGCCAGTGAACCCTGAGCCAGCGTTCGGGGATCTTGTCCATCGTGACGCCACATCCTGACCAGACCGAACGCCTGCTCGCCGAGACCGGCTGGGTGCACGAGCTCGCGCGCAGTCTCGTTGCTCGCCAGGATCGGGCCGAGGATGTTGCCCAGGAAACCCTGCTGCGGGCACTTTCTCGACCGTTGGGGCCCGTCGAGAACCTGCGCGCCTGGCTCGCTGCCGTGGCCCGCAGCATCGTCTTTCGCCGCCACCGCGACGAACGGCGGCGCGAGCGCCTGTTGTCACGGCTGCCGGAGCGCGATCCCGAACCCTCGGCAGCGGACGTGCTGGCGCGCACGGCGATGCAGCGCGACGTCATGGACGCAGCGCTCGGCCTGCCCGAACCGTATCGCACGGTGGTGCTGCTGCGTTTCCAGG
>JADZDL010000113.1 GCA_020851075.1 Planctomycetota bacterium
AAAAGGCCTCCCTCGAGGTCATGGAACTGTTCTACCAGGTGTTCGACAAGGGCACGTTGTCGGACGGCGAAGGGCGCGAAGTCACCTTCAAGGACACCGTGATCTTCCTCACGAGCAACCTCGCCACCGACGTGCTCACCGAAGCCGGCATGATGGATACGCCGCCGGATCCCGAGACGCTGAGCAGCCTGATCCGCCCCGTGCTCAGTGCGCACTTCAAGCCCGCCCTGCTCGCGCGCATGACGATCGTGCCGTTCTATCCGCTGAAGCCCGACGTGCTGCAGAGCATCACGCGGCTCAAGCTCGGCAAGATCACGAAGCGCCTCGCCGAGACGCACGATATCAAGGCGGACATCGATCAGGCCGTCGTCGAAGCGATCGCCGCGCGCTGCACGGAAGTCGAAACCGGTGCCCGCAACGTTGATCACATCATTCGCGGCAGCCTGCTGCCGAGCATGTCGCGGCAGTTGCTCGAACGCATGAGTGCGGGCCCGATGCCGTCGACGCTGCGCGTCACGCTCGGTGCGAACGGCGACTTCGACCTCGTGTTTGGAGAATAGGTCGATGTCGGCCGCGGCCTGCAACCTGGAAGCGAACCCGACGGCGATGGCGCCGTTGCGTCCTTCGTTGTGGGCCCCCGGCGAGCAGGCTATCGGCGAACAGGCTACCGGGCCGGTCGCTGGACCAGCCGCGCGCCCCAGCAACCTCGGTCGCTTCTACCGGCGCGCCTACACGCTGCGCGGCCAGCGCGACACCTGCCTGCTGCAGCGGGTTTCTGTGCACATCCGCTATCGCCGCGGAGCGCACGTAGTCGTCGACTACCGCACGACGTACTTCGAGTTCTTCCAGTTTGAAGCGGAAGGCGCCACCGTGCTCGACGTACACGACTTCGATGTCGTGCGCGACGGCTGGCGGCAAGCGGCGATCGATGCGTTGCTGCGCCGGCATCTGCCAACAGCCGACCGTACGACCGCCCGCGGCGAACCTCACCTCGACGTGGTCAAGACCTTCGCCCTGGGCTTCGGCACCGTGCAAGGCGCCAAAGCCCAACCAGTGGCCGACGGCGTGAAGTTCGGTTTCGTCACCTTTGGCGCCACGCGCGCGGCCCAGAACGCGTTCCAGTCTGGCGCCACCTTGCAGCTCAGCCCGGGCGAGAACCTGCCGCCAATCCACGTTCCCGGGCACTCGCCGTATCCACCAGGGTCTACCATCTCCGGCACGGGCGTCTTCACGAGTCGCACCGGCTGGCGCGCGATCGAACACTTCCGCTATCGGTTTGCGTGCCTCGCTGGCTCACTGCGCGACCGCGCTGGGTACCGCGCCTCGACCCTGCCAACCAACCGCCTCTGCAGCACCTGAAGGAACCCATGTTGGACGAGATTCGGGACTACCGCGATACGACCTCGCCTGCCCCCGCGGCGGCCACGGACCCGGCCTATCTTGGCCCAGCCACCGTCGTGCACACGGCTGGCCGCACCGTCGTCGTCCGCCTTGCGCACACGACCGCCGAGGAAGTGCGCGCCGAGCTCGCGTTCACGTTCCCCTACGAGCCACAGGTCGGGGACTCCTTGCTCGTGATGGGCCAGGATCGCCGGTTCTACGCGCTCGGTGTGCTCGCTGGCGAAGGTCGGACCTCGCTGGAGTTCCACGGCGACGTCGACCTGCGCGCGTTCGGCGGCACGCTGCGAATCGCCAGCGACGAGAAGGTCGAGATCGAAGCGCCGCGCATCACGTTGCGCGCGGGAGTGCTGCGCACGCTGGCGCAATCGATCCACGAGAAAGCCGACCAACTGCACCGCTGGGTCCGCGGCCTGCTCGCCGTGCGCGCGGGCACTTCGCGCCGCACGGTCGAAGGCGAAGACAGCACACGCTGCCACGATTCGGTCACCTTGGCCAAGGACACGGTCAAGATCGACGGCGACCAACTGCACCTCGGGCACTGATCCCATTCCTCCTGAGCCAACCTGCCATGAACTGGAAGAACCAAGCGCTGACCCTGCACAGCGACGCGTTGCCCCTGAACACCCTGCTGGTCACCAAGCTCTCGGGGAGTGAACGCCTGTCGGGACTGTTCCGGTTTGAGCTCGAACTGCTTTGCCAGGACAAGGAACTCGACCTCGAAGCCGTGCTCTACGCGCCTGCGCGCCTTGGCATCCAAGTCAACGTGCCGATGTCCGGCGGTGGTTTTGCGATGACCACGCGCCAGATCGCCGGCGTGTTCGCCGAGCTCGAAGAGCAGGAACACGGCCATGGCTGGGTCAAGTACCGCGCCGTGCTCGTGCCCAAACTGTGGCAACTCTCGCGCACCTACCGCAGCCGCATCCTGCAGGACAAGACCATCGACGAGCTCGTGCAGCTCGTGCTCGAAGGGGATGGCCTCGATCCGCAGGTGGACTTCGAGTTCCAGCTGTCGCGGCAGGGCAAAGAGGGCAAGTCGCCCGAACGCACGATCTATCCGCAGCGCGAATACGTCGTGCAATACGAAGAGTCGGACCTCGACTTCGTGCAACGCTGGCTCGAGCACGAAGGCATCTTCTTCTACTTCGTCAACAACGAGGACGACGACAACGGCGCCGAGAAGATCGTCTTTGGCGACACGACGTCCTCGTACAGCTCTTCCAACTTCGCGGCGGATTTCCTCTATCGCCCCGAATCCGCGGGCAAAGGGGCCGAATCCGACCAGTTCGGCGCGGAGGAGATCTACAGCTTCCGCTGCCGCCAGACGCGCCTGCCAGCCAACGTTCGCGTGAGCGACTACAACTGGCGCACACCGAGCGTCGACCTCAAGGCCAGCACCGAACTGCGCAAGGACGGCACCGGCGACCAGACGCAGTACAACGACCACTACAAGACCAAGGCGCAAGGCGACGCCTTGGCCAAGGTGCGCGGCGAAGAGCTCGCATGCCGCGCGCGCTGGTTCCACGGCGAGAGCAGTTGCCGCACGTTCCGCCCGGGCACGACATTCACGCTCGCCGAGCACTTCCGCCCGGACTTCAACGACAGCTACCTGCTGGTCTCCGTGCAGCACGAAGCCGAGCAGATGATCAGCCTCGATTCGATGACGGTGACGGGCGTCAAGTACCACAACCAGTTCGAGGCCATTCCCGCGAGCCAGGCCTTCCGCCCGGCCCGCACGACCGATTGGCCGTCCATCAAGGGCGTCATGCACGGCAAGATCGACGCCGAAGGTGACGGCAAGTACGCCGAGATCGACGAGCACGGTCGCTACAAGGTGACC
>JADZDL010000114.1 GCA_020851075.1 Planctomycetota bacterium
ACGGCACCTCGATCTTGTTCGCGCGTGCAATGCTCGGCGCCAGCGGGGCGAGTTCGGATCGTCTGGCGACGGTGTTGGAACCTGCGAAGATGCCGCCGTTGGCGCCGCAGACGCTCGACGAGGCGGATGCGGCGCCGAGTGACTACGATCTGCTCGCGTTCTTGCCGGAAGGCGAAGAGGTCGCACGGCTGTTGCTGCGCACGCTCGACGATACGGCGCGCGAAAGCGACCTTGGCATCTACCGCGGCTTGCTGGGCGCAGCAAAGCGGGCGGGGCATGGTCAGCAGCTCATCGACGAGGCGGTGGCGGTGCTGCGGGCGTCGCCGTGGGACGCCGAGGCGCTGCGCACGGTGTTTGCGGGCGCGCAGGTCGGCTTGCTCGTGCCAGCGGACTGCCTGCAGCGGGTTTTCCAGCGCGTGGCGAGTTCTGGGAGCGTTCCGGCGGCGACTCTTGGCAGTCTCATCGTGTTGTCGACGAGCAACGGCGATCAGGCGCTCGGCGAGCGCATCCTGCGCTTGTTGCTACAGCAGCGCGCGGGCCTCGCCGAAGCGGAGCTTCGTACGTGGTTGCCAGGGCTGTTTGCGATGGCCTGCCAGAAGCTGCCGGAGCTCGTTCTGACGATCGCAGAGGCAGGCGACATCGATAGTGATGCCGCCGTCGAGCTGCTCGCTGCGATTGTGCTCTACCACCCCGATGCGGAAGCGGCAGCCCGCGTAGCTGGCAAGCCGGTGCCGGCGTTGACCGACCGCTTGATGTCGCACGAAGGCTCGGACCTGCTGCCCCACGTGGGGGGCATGCTTCTGCGCGGCGATGTGGAAGGTGCCATCGAACTCTTGCAGCGGCCGCAAACGTACTGGCTGCAAGCCCGCATGTTCAGTGCCCAACGACTGGCCGCCTCGGTGCCGCCGTTGCCCAAGTGGCACAACGCCGCCGATTGCGTGAAGTTTGCCGAACGGCTGCTGACTCTGCTCGAAACGGCGGAGGAAGAACGCGCCGAAGCGCTGGCTCGCATTGGCGCCGTGCTGGCGGCCCGGATGGTGGTGGGCGGTTATGCGACGGAGGCGGCGAACTTGCGCCAGCGGCTGCGCGCGCTGTCGGTGGGCTGGAGCGCGGCGGATTGGTTGGGCGACGCCTGAGCTCGGTCGGGCCCACGAGCGACCAACCGCGGACCACCAACGCCAAACGGCGGCGCCCCCTGCGGAGCGTCGCCGTTGGCGAATCGTCTGGCGATCGTGCTTCGACTAGCGGAGCAGCGACAGCGCCGACTGCGGCTGGCTGTTGGCCTGCGACAAGACCGAGATGCTGGCCTGTTGCAGGATGTTGTTGCGGGTCAGCTGCGCAGTTTCGTAGGCGACATCGACGTCGCGGATGCGCGATTCGGCGGCGCTCAGGTTCTCGGTCGTGACCGCGAGGTTGTTGATCGTGCTGCCGAGGCGATTCTGGATCGCACCGAGCGAACCGCGCAGCGAGCTGATCGTATTGATGGCATCGTCGATGTTCGAGATCGCGGTCGTGGTGGTGCCACCCGAACCGATATCGAGCGACTGCAGCGACAGCGACGTGCTCAGCGCGGGCGACAGGCTCACGGCGAGCGTGTCGATGCCGGCGGTCGTGCCGTAGCCAACCTGGAAGCTCACCGAGCTCGAGGAGCCGTCGAGCAGCTTGATACCGTTGAACTCGGTCGAGCTGCCGATGCGGTTGACTTCGCTGACGAGGCTCGTGAACTCTTCGTTCAGCGTGTCCTTGTCCTGGTTGGACACTGAGCCGTTGCTCGCCTGGATGGCCAGCTCACGCAGGCGGACCAGGATGGAGCTGACTTCGTTCAGCGCACCTTCCGCGGTCTGCACGAGGGAGATGCCGTCGTTCGCATTGCGCTTGGCCTGATCCAGCGAACGGACCTGCGAACGCAGACGCTCCGAGATGGCGAGGCCAGCCGCGTCGTCCGAAGCGCTGGAGATGCGCAGGCCGGTGGACAGCTTGCGGTAGTTGCCACTCAGACGGTCGGTGACCGCGCCGAGGTTGCGTTGCGCGTTGATGGAAGCGACGTTGGTGTTTACTCGAAGACCCATGATTGCCCTGTTGCGTTTGCTGTGTGTGGCCCGCCGTTGGGGGCAAGGCTGATGATGAAGTCATGGTCGGGAGGACCAGCGAGGCCTTGAGCGGTGGCAGCAGGGCGAAGCACGATTTCGTTGTTTCGTGCAGCATCTGTTGCAGCAGACGACACGCCGGGACCGATGCCATCGAGCGCATGCTGCAGGCAGGAAATCGGCGGGCCGTGCGGGCGGCGCTGCGGTGAAAGCCCGCAGCGTTTGGCGCGGCGTCTCGAACCGGAGCACTCGGCGGCGCGCAGGGGGCCATTGGGGCGCACGTTGGAGCGCGCGGTTGGGGCGCGGCACGAAGGACCCCAAAACGCGAACGAGGCGGCGTCCCCTAGGGGACGCCGCCTCGTTCTGGCGGGTAGCAGTTCTATCGGCTATTAGCCTCGGAGCAGCGTCAGCGCCGACTGTGGCTGGCTGTTGGCCTGCGACAAGATCGAGATACTGGCCTGCTGCAGGATGTTGTTGCGCGTCAGCTGCGCAGTTTCGTAGGCGACATCGACGTCGCGGATGCGCGATTCGGCGGCGCTCAGGTTCTCGACCTGGATCGCCAGGTTGTTGATCGTGCTGCCGAGGCGGTTCTGGATCGCACCGAGCGAACCACGCAGCGAGCTGATCGCATTGATCGCGGAGTCGATGTTGTTCAGTGCGGTGGTGGTGGTGCCGCCCGAGCCGATGTCCAGCGACTGCAGCGACAGCGAGGTGCTGAGTGCCGGCGAGAGGTTGACGGCCAGAGTGTCGATGCCGGAGGTCGTGCCGAAGCCGACCTGGAAATCAACCGAGCTTGACGATCCGTCAAGAAGCTTGATGCCGTTGAACTCAGTCGAACTACCGATGCGGTTGACTTCGGCAACGAGGCTCGTGAACTCCTCGTTCAGCGTGTCCTTGTCCTGGCCGGATACCGAACCGTTGCTCGACTGGATCGCGAGTTCGCGCAGGCGGACCAGGATCGAGCTGACTTCGTTCAGCGCGCCTTCGGCGGTCTGCACGAAGGAGATGCCGTCATTCGCGTTGCGCTTGGCCTGCTCGAGCGAGCGGACCTGCGAGCGCAGGCGTTCCGAGATGGCAAGGCCGGCGGCGTCATCGGCTGCCGTGGAAATGCGCAGACCGGTCGACAACTTTCGGTAGTTGCCGCTCAACCGGTCCGTGACCGAACTGAGATTCCGTTGCGCGTTGATGGATGCGACGTTGGTGTTGACTCTTAGACCCATGACTCCCCCGATTTTCCTGGTTGCCCGCCTGATGCGACGGTGACTTCGTGCTCATCCTCCGGAAGGAGTGTCGCAGCCTTGAGACGCGACGGCCTGTCAGGCCCGAAAATGCGGTGTTTTTCACGAACTGACCAAAAGGTAGACGCCCCGAAGTGCCGAAAAGCCCCATGGCAAGGTGATCCACCGTTCGCCGGACCCGGTTCCCAAGGGTGCGGCGAAACCAGACACAAGGTCGGCACATGAAGAACCTCAGCTTCCCCGGACTCCCCCGCGTTCTGATCGTCGATGATGAAGAAGGCGTGCGCGAAGGTCTGCGCACCATGCTCCAGCGCGAGGGCCTGCACGTCGAAACCGCTGGCTCGGCCGAAGACGGCGTGCGCCGCATCGAGTCGCGCAGCTTCGACGTCGTCTTCCTCGACCTCAACCTCCCCGGCAGCGATGGCCTGTCGATCCTCGGCAAACTGCGCCGCGGCACGCCGCCAGCCGACGTCGTCATCTTGACCGGTTATGGAACGGTTGCGAACACCGTCGAGGCGATGCGCAAGGGCGCTGCCGACGTGATCGAGAAGCCGTTCGGCGCCGACCGCATTCTCGCCGTGGTGCGCCGCGTGCTCGAGACGCGCCAGCTGAAGAACGAACTGACCTGGCTGCAGGACCGCGTGCGCGAACTGACCGCGACCGAATTGGTTGGCCTGTCGCCCGCCATCCGCGACGTGCAGACCCGCATCGACCAGGTGGCCCACGCGCCGGACACGACCGTGCTCGTCACGGGCCAGAGTGGCACCGGCAAGGAACTCGTCGCGCGCTGTGTGCACGAACGCAGCGCTCGTCGCCAGGGTCCCTTCGTTGCGCTGAACTGCGCGGCGCTGACCGAGTCGCTGCTCGAGGCCGAACGGTTCGGCTACGAGCCCGGTGCTTTCACCGGCGCCCAGAAGGACGGCAAGGATGGCCTGTTCGCGGTCGCCGCGGGCGGCACGCTGTTCTTGGACGAGATCGGCGAGATGGAGCTCACGTTGCAGGCCAAGCTGCTGCGCGTGCTGCAGGAACGCACCTTCCGCCGCGTCGGTGGCGTGCAGGACATCCCTGCCGACGTTCGCATCGTCGCGAGCACCAACCGCGATCTGCGCCAGATGGTGCAGGCTGGTGGGTTCCGCGAGGACCTCTTCTACCGCCTCAACGTGATGACGGTGCACGTGCCGCCGCTGCGCGAACGTTCGGCCGACATCCCGCTGCTGTCGCACTTCTTCCTCGACCAGATCGGCCGCCAGATGGGCAAGGCGCTGTCGGGGTTCACCGAAGAAGCGATGGAGACGCTGTGTGAATACCAGTGGCCCGGCAACGTGCGCGAACTGCGCAATGCCATCGAGCACGCGTGCATCGTGAGCCCGAGCGGCATGATCGACGAGATCCACCTGCCGAAGTTCACGGGTGGTGTGCCCGATGGCAGTGACGAAATCGATCGCGCCTCGGTGGTGCTCGAAGGCCAGGATCGTTCGATCCGCGCCCTCGAAAGCCAGTTGGTCTCGAAGGTGCTCGACGACACGCAGTGGAACATCAGCCGCGCCGCCGCCATCCTCGGCATCAACCGTACGACGCTCTACAACAAGATCCGCGTCTACGAACTCGGCAAGCGCCCGATGCGGTCGAAGGTGATCGTATGAGCCTCGTCGCTGCCGAACGTCTGCCAGGCGTGCTCGGGCACGAACTGCGCAACCCGCTGGCCTCGGCGATGACCGGGGCCATGTTGGCGCGCGAGATGATCGATGGTGATGATCCTCGCGGTGCCGTTCTCGATGGGGTTCTGCGCGATCTCGATCGCATGACGAATCTCATCGACGGTTGGCTGCGCGTGGCCCGCACGGGCACGACGCAACCTCGCATGGTCGCGATCGACGGCCTGCTCGACAGTGTGGCCGCGCGCCACGACGCCCAGGTGGTTTGCCGCAGCGCCGATGCCGTGGTCAAGGGTGACCGCGGTCTGCTGGAGCGCGCGCTCGACAACCTGCTGGAGAATGCTCGCCAGGCGGGCGCCCGCACGCTGCGGCTCGCCGTGCAGTGCCTCGCGGATGAGGTCACGATCCACGTCGAGGACGACGGCAAGGGCGTGCCCGCCGAACACCTCGAGCGCCTCTTCACGCCGGGTTGGTCTGGCCGCGGCGGCAATGGCCTTGGCCTCTACGCCGTGGCGACCACGATGGCCGCGCATCAGGGGACCGTGCGTTGCGTGCCGTTGGCGCGCGGCACTCGCTTCTCGATCACCTTGCCGATGGCCGCCAATCGGCACGCGGTGGCATGATCTGCCTTCTCGTCGACGACGAGCCCGGCATTCGCGAAGGGCTGGCGGCGTTGTTGCGCCGCAAGGGCCACGAGATCCATACCGCCGGCGATTGTGCCGCGGCGAGTGCGCGGCTGGCGGAGCGCAGCTTCGACCTCGTCATCACCGACTGGCGACTTCCAGATGGCACCGCGGCCCGCTTCATTGCGGATTGCCCGTGCCCCGTGGTGGCCGTTTCGGGCCATCCCGAAGAAGTCGAAGTGCATGCATCGGTGCGCGAAGTGCTCACCAAACCGGTTTCGCCGGCGCGCTTGCTCGAATTGCTCGCGGCGACCGCTTCGAGCTCGACGGCCCCGGCTGGTGGCCGGGTAGCCGATCTGCCGCGCGATGCCCGTGAAGTCGTCGAAGCGGCGATCGCCGTGCTTGGTCCGGCCGCACCCGTCGAAGTCCATGACGACGGTGCGTTCGTCGTGCTGCGCGCGCCGCTGCCATCCGACGCCATGTTGCCGGCTCTCGAAGAACTCGGCGGCGATCTGCGCGTGCTGGCTCCCGGTGGCCGGTCGCAGGTCGAGTTGCGACTCTGTCGCGATGGCCGTCCCGACCCGGGATTGCCGGTCGTCAGGCCCGGCGTGGTCTGGCCAGCGGCTGCCGAGTTCGCGGTCGACTTCCATGGCACCGACGCGATCCCGTCGTTGTTTGGCAATTGTCTAGAGCGCCTTGTCGAGGCGCGCCGTCGCGGAGCCCGCGTCTACTTCCTCAACGTGCCCGATTCGCTGCATTTTTGGGCATCTAGTCAGGGAAAAGCCCATGACATGCCGATGAGGGAGAAGGTTGGACCCCGGTTGCCGGCGGTCCTTGCCGACCTCTGGAGTTGACCGTGAGCGAAACGAACGGTGATCACACGACGGCCGATCCGGTGCACGCACCGGACCAGGCATCTGCGGCGGAGACTCCGTCGGCGAACCTCTCGAACCTCATGGCCGAGGGGCAGAAGGCGCCAGCGCGTCCAAAGTCAGGCCCGGATCTGGATGCGGATGCCCTGCGCGCTGCCGAGCAGGCGCTCGCGGAGGGCGAACGGGCGCTCGCCGCGGCGCGCGCCCAGTTGGGCAACGACAACCACCGTGCCCAGGCCAAGCCCAAGAGTCGCGGTCGCGAGATTGCGCTGCGGCTGCTGCTGGCGGCGAACGTTCTCGCGATGCTCGTTGTCGCGATGCTGCCGTCTACCGGGACCAAGACCGAGACGCCCGAGGTGAAGCACGAAGCAACACCCGCGCACACCGAACCGCACGCGGCACCCGCGGCGCCCAAGTCCGACGACAAGTATGGGCAGGCGCTGCTGGCTGCATCCAAGAACGACTACGCGCAGGCGATCACGCTGCTCGAGCAATACCTCGCCGATTCGCCGCGCATGGTGGCGAGTCGCAAGATGCAGGCGCTGATCGCGCTGGAGTGGTATTCGACGCGCGTTGGCAACATGACCGCGGCGCAGGACTACCAGCGTCGCGTACAGGCCTTGAAGAACAGCCACCAGCTGCCGGAGGACCTCGTCGAAGAGGCCAAGGCCGCGGCGGCGAGCGGGGACCAGGAGTCCTTGCGGCGCATCTGGGCGCGGTTCCTGCTGCAGCAGCGGCAGGTGCCGAGTTCGCTCTACAAGTACGTTGCCGAGGCGTACCTGCAGCTGGGCGATAGCTACCGTTCGCAGGCCAATGCCGCGGCGGAGCAGCAACGGCTGAAAGAACTCGAGGAGAACGCTGCACGCTTGCGGGCGCAGGCCGCCGCGGCCCAGGAGAAGGGCAAATGAGCCTCGCCGCGGCCTTCGTGTTCGCACTTTGCTGCCAGACCGCGCCGCAGGGTGGCGACGAGCTGTTCGCTGTGCGGACCATCAACGGCCCCGTGGGCACGAAGCCACGCGTCCTGGTCGCCGCCGATCGCCAATCGATCAATTGCCTCGATGCGTTGCGTGGACTCACCGCCGCGGTGACTTGGACCCTCGCGATCGAAAGCAAGCCGCTCGAGAACGACCTCGTGTTCCAGAGTGTGGACCTCAACCTCGTCGATCAGGACCCGCGCATGGTCGCGCAACTGATCGCCGTGGCGGCCGGCGCGGACGTGGTCTTTGATGACGCCGATCCGTCCATTCCGACGCGGCCCACGGTGCACGTCGTTCGCACTCCCGATCCCAGTTCGGAGTCGGGGCGGCAGCGTTTGCGCGCCTTGTCGGGGCAGTGGTATCGCTCCTTCCTGCGCGACGAACTGCAGAACGAACCACTGGTGGCGCGCGAGGCTGTGCAGGTGCGCATGAACCTCGGCCAACTGCTCGTCGACAGTGGCGACCTCGAGACTGCGATCCAGTACTACAGCGAGGTGTTTGACCGCCGTCCGCACGACTTCGTCGCGGCGGCAGTCCTGCGGCTCGCCGAGTGTCACCTGGACGTGGCCAAGGGGCAGACGGACCGGGCGGTCCAGAAGGCGGGCTACGAGAAGGCCGAGAGTTGGGCCCGGCAGGTGCTGGAACGCATGCCGACGGCCCCCGAGACCACTCCCGCGACCATCCTGCTCGGGCGCGCTCTCCTGGGGCAGGCGCGGGCCGAAACCAGCCTCGATGCCGCGCGCAAGCTGGCTGAGCGCTGCCAGACCGAACTGCGCGCGCGCGTGATTCGCCTCATCGATTCGGTGGAAATGCTCGACGTCTGGCTGCTCGCTGCCGAAGCGCAGTTGATGCTCGACCAGGCGGACCGCGTCTACGAAACGATGTTGACGCTGCGGGAGTCGCCATACTTCGAAGAGCTCTCGACGCGGCAATTCGTCGACTACCACTTCCTGCTCGCGTACGGCGCGCTGGGCCTGAAGAAGCAGGATCTGGCGATGCGTTCGATCGAGTGGTTCTTGATCCACGCCGAGAACGATCCGCGGCTGGGCACGGCCTATGTCATGCTCGCGGAGTCGTACCTGGCGCAGAAGCGCTTCATCCAAGCGCGCGCCGCGAGTGTCGAAGCGCGCACGCGGTATCTCGACAGACTTACCATCGAGTGGCGCGAGCGAGCGCTCAAGATCTGGGCGCGCACGGCCTTGGCCCTCGGCGAGAAGGAAGGCGCGTTCCAGGAACTCGAGCAGATGATCGTGCGCGGCGAAGAACCCGAACTCGCGCTGTTCCTCTGCGACGAGATGATTGTCGACCGGCAGTGGGAGCGCGCGATGTCCGTGATCCGCAACCTGCTCGTGCTGGAGTCGCCGATCGGTGACCGGGCGCGCTTCAAGAAGATCCAGGCGTTGTACGAACAGGCGAAGGCCAGCAACCACCTCGAGGACTTCCCGGCGCAGGCGATCGGCGTTGCCCTCAAGATCGGCGACAAGGACCTGCGCAGTAGCACCGCGACGATCATCGGGGATGCCTATACGCGCCTCGGCAAGATCGAACACGCGGCGGACGCGTACCGGGGGATCCTGCGATGAAGTTTGGCGTCCTGCTCGTAGTTGCCGCCAGCATGCTTGCGTCGCTCCGCGCGCAAGGTGGGCTGGGGGACGACAAGGCGATGGAGTTGGCGCGTCTCGAACGCGAGAAGGCGCAGCGCGTTCGCGACGTGGAGAACCTCGTCGATCGGCGCATGCGGCTCGATCTCGGCCTGCCCGCAGAAGAAGATCCCACGGCGCCGGTTCCGCAGGGACCCGTGACGTCCGAAGCGCGCGACCGCATGACGCTCGAGTGGCGTGACCAGGACGCGGCGACGGCAAACCTGCTGGAGCGCTACAACCGCGCCAAGGCGATGGTCGAGCAACTGCGCGCGGACGCCGCCAGGACGACGGAAGCGCGCGGCGGCGAAGAGTCCTTCGTGGTCGTGCCGCCGGCCGGCACAGCGCCGCTGCGCAAGCCGGCAGTAGGCGCTGGCGTGCCAGACGCGGCTCCATCGACCGTTCCTGTGCAGAATGGCGATGCGTCCGCGGCAGCCCTTGCGACCGGGGTCTACAGTGCCCTGGACAAGCCGCGTGGCCTCATCCAGGGCTCGACGGACCACCTGCGTGTGGGAATGGCCCTGTTCAAGGCTGGGCAACGGCTCGCCGAAGCCGCCGCTACTGCCCGCGAACTGAATCGCGTGGAGGAAGCGCGCGATCTCGACCAACGGTCAGCAGAGCGCCTCAAACTTGCCCTCGAAGAACTGCAGCCCTTGCTGAAGGAGAAGGCGCCCGCGTATTCGGTGCTCTTCTACCAAGGCCGCAGCCTCGAACTGTTGTTTCGTTACTCGGAGCGCTACGAGAATCTCTCGTTGCAGGCTTCGACGCGCGACTACCAGCAGCGCGAACAGCAGGTGCGCGACCCGTTCCTGCGCATCACGGCCCGCGATGTCACCAAAGGTGGCAAAGCCGGCGAGATCGAGAAGCTCGGTTCGTGGGGATTGGCCGCACAGGCCGCCATGGACCACTTCAAGTGGATGAACACAAACGGCAACTACAAGCCCAAGGTCGACATCGCGTCGATCACCTGGCCAGGTGAGAAAGACCAGTGACCGTCGACGAAGCAACCTTGCAGCAGGGCTTCCTGCGGTTCATCACGGTCGCGCAGGAGCTTGAGCGTGGTTACGCCGAGCTGAAGGCGCGCGCCGAAGCCGTGGACCTCGAATTGCAGGCAACCAACCGGGCGCTGCAGCAGTCGCTGCAGGAGCGGGAGGCGATCTTCTCGGCATTGCCGATCGGCTTGGTCACCGTCGCCGCAGACGGTGCGCGCAACTGCAGCAATCGTGAAGGGGAGCGGCTCTGCGCCTTGGCGCGTGAGCACGGCGTCGACCTGCCGCTGCAGTCCGCCGGCGAGGTAACGTTTGGTGAAGCGCTGGTGCGCGTGCAACGGATAACCCTGCCCGATGCGGAGCTCGTGATGCTCGAGGATCGTTCGCACGTGCAGGAACTCGAACGGGAAGTGCACCGCCTCGATCGTCTGGCTGGACTCTCCGAGCTGGCTCTCGGCATCGCCCACGAGATCAAGAACCCGCTCAACGGCGTGATGGGGTTTGCTGCGCTGCTGGAGCGTTCCGAAGACCCGACGGCGTCCCGTCGGTTTGCCGGCAAGGTCGTGCAAGGTGTTCGCCAGGTGGATCACATCGTGAAGTCCCTGCTTGGATTCGCGAAGCCGGACCGCAAGCGTGCGCGCCTTGGCAGCGTGGCCGAGGTGGTCGCCGATGCGGCGCTCTCGGCGGGTCTGCCGACCTCCCGAGTCGTCGTGCAGGGACCTCGCGAGCTGCGCGCGGATGCGGATGCCCTGGTGCGCGTGTTGACCAACCTGTTCCGCAATGCCGTCGAAGCAGCGCCTGGCGTTCACGTCACAGTGCGCGTGGAAGCGCGCCACGGCCGGCTCGAACTGCACGTGCAGGACGATGGTCCAGGCGTGCCCGCGACCCTCGGTCGGCGGGCGATGGAACCGTTCGTGTCGACGAAGGAACGTGGCACGGGCCTCGGCTTGTCGTTGTCGGTGCGCGTGCTTGCCTATCTCGGTGGCGACCTCGAACTCATGAATCCCGGTGAACCTGGTGCGTGTTTCCGCGTGCGCCTGCCCCTCGTGCAGGAAGCCGCGCCAGCGCGGATGCCGGCGGAGGTCACTGCTTGAGCCATCGGGAGCTCGTGTTGTTGGCTGACGACGACCCGTTGTCGCGTGAGTTCTTGCAGGAGGCCATGCAGGCCTTTGGGCTCGAAGTGCACGCGGTCACGGACGGTGCGGAGGCGATCGCGGCGCTCGGCGAACGTTCGTTCGACCTCGTCGTGACGGACCTCAAGATGCCGCGCGCCGATGGCATGGAAGTGCTCGCCGCGAGCAAGCAGGGCGATCCAGATCGGCCTGTGGTGCTCGTCACCGCGCATGGCACGATGAACACGGCCGTGCAGGCGATGCGCCAGGGCGCGGACGACATCCTCGAGAAACCGGTCGTGCTCGACGAGCTCGAACTGCTGCTGGAGCGCGTGCGCGGCCGCCGTCGCCTCCTGCGCGAGAATCGGTTCCTGCGCGCCGAGAGTCAGGGCGGCGACATGATCATCGCTTCGAATGCGATGCATGGCATCGTCGAGCTCGTGGCCCGCGTGGCTCGCAGCAAAGCAACCGTGCTCGTACGCGGCGAGAGTGGCACTGGCAAAGAACGGATTGCCGCGATGGTGCACCGCAGCAGCGACCGCGCGATGGCGCCGTTCGTCAAGCTCAACTGTGCGGCCATTCCTGAAGCCCTGCTCGAGAGTGAACTATTCGGCCACGAAGCGGGATCCTTCACGGGGGCCGGCAAACGCCGCGAAGGTCGCTTCGAGCTCGCGGACGGCGGCACGCTGTTTCTCGACGAAGTCGGCGAGATGTCGCCTGGCATGCAGAGCAAACTGCTGCGCGTGTTGCAGGAAGGCGAGTTCGAACGCGTCGGTGGCACGCGCACGGTGAAGGTCGATGTGCGCATCATTGCGGCCACCAACCGTGATCTCGAAGGCGAGGTGGCGGCGGGTCGTTTCCGTCAGGATCTGCTCTATCGGCTCAATGTCGTGCCCGTGTTCCTGCCCGCGTTGCGCGAACGCAAGGACGAGATCGTGCCGCTCACGCGGCACTTCCTGCGCCCGGGAGTCTCGCTCGAGCCGAGCGCCGAGCAGGCGTTGCTCGACTACGAATGGCCCGGCAACGTGCGCGAATTGCAGAACGTCGTGCAGCGCGTCGGGCTGCTCTGCGACGGCGCCGTGGTCACCGGGGAACTCGTGCGGCGTTGGCTGCAACCCGCAGGCGTCCTCGGCGAACGCAGCGAAGTGGCGGCGCCGGCCGAGACCGCGTACGTGATCCCGACCGTGGATCCGATCGCCTCGCTCGTCGGGCGGCCGCTCGCCGAGATCGAGCGCGAACTCGTGCAGCGCACGCTCCAACACTGTGGCGGCAACCGCACGCGCACCGCCGAAGTGCTCGGCATCGGCGTTCGCACCTTGTTCAACAAGCTGCAGGAGCCTTCTCTCGCGGGCGCCTCGCGGGCCTGAGCATGAGCACGCCGAACTCGCCTGGCGGCCGTCACGCGCCGAAACCGCGGGGGCCGCTCTCTGGTCGCCGCACGCCGCTGCGCCGCGCGTTCGCGGAGACGTTGGCCAACGTCAATCGGGTGCTCGATTGGTTGCCGATCGGTCGCTGGCTGCATCGCCGGATTCGCCGCAGCCTCGTCATGCCCGAGCTCCAACTGCAATCGAAGCAGATCGGCAAGGGCCTCGATGGGCTGCGCATCGCGTTCGTGTCCGACGTGCACGCGGGCAGTTTCCTCGACGAGAACGACCTCTGCGAGATCTTCGGACGCATCGCCGACGCGAGGCCCGATCTCGTGCTGTTTGGCGGCGATCTCGTCAATACGCGCGAACGTGAGCTCCTGCTCTTTCGCAAACCGCTGCAGATGCTGCGGCCGCGCTACGGCATGTTTGCCGTGCCCGGCAACCACGACCACTTCTGGGGCCCTGATATCGGGCTGTGGACGGCGTT
The DNA here is from genome assembly GCA_020851075.1 of Planctomycetota bacterium. Taxonomy (GTDB): domain Bacteria; phylum Planctomycetota; class UBA1135; order UBA1135; family UBA2386; genus JADZDL01. The sequence continues at coordinate 13,048 of JADZDL010000114.1, forward strand.
CCTGCAGGATCAGGGCGTAACCGTTCTCTTGAACCAAGGCCAACGCATCGAACACGACGGAGCTTCGTTGTGGTTGTGCGGCGTCGATGACCTCACCGAGGGCCAGCCGGATCTGCCGCGTGCGCTGGCTGGGCGTCGCCACGGCGAACCGACCGTGCTGTTGAGTCACCACCCCGACTTCTTCTTCGAAGCCGCCGCGGTGGACATCAACCTGACCTTGGCGGGCCACACCCACGGCGGGCAGATCCGGGTGCGCGGCAAAGCTCCGTTGCACCACAGCCGGTTTGGCTACGAGCAGGGTTGGTTCCGCGAGAACGACTGTTGTCTCTATGTCGGACGCGGGGTCGGCGTCACGGTCTTGCCGATCCGCATCGATGCGCCGCCGGAGATCCCGATGATCACGCTGCGATCTGGCGTGCCGACGAGTGCACACCTTGGCGCGATTGGCGAGGCCTCTTACGCCGCCGACGTGCCCGCCGGCAGTTCCTTGGGATAGTAGATCATCCACAGATTGCGCACGTAGATGAACCAACCCGTCGCCTGGCCGAGCACGCCGACGGGCTCTTTGCGCCACAGGAAGTAGATGAGCAGCATCGTGGCACCGATCAGGCTCATCCACCAGAACGCGGGCGGCACGACGGATCGCCGCTTCTTCTCGCTGATCAGCCACTGCACGATCATGCGACCCGTAAACAGCACCTGGCCCAGCAGGCCGAGCCCAACCCATAGGAAGCCGACGGGCGACGTGACGTTGAGCAGCACCGCGAAGAAGCTGCGCGTCTGCTGGTCCTCGTAGAGGCGCCGCGCGAACTCGTCGGGCGACAGCAGTTGCCTGGTACCGTCGTCGGCCGTCACCTGGTAGGCGAGTTTGCCGTTGTCGCGCTGCAGCAGGAACGTGCGGTCCTGTGCGCCCCGCAGTTGGACCTTGAGGTCGATGGCATTGGGGGGACGTTCGCCGGGATTGGCGAACGAGACGATGACCCAGGCCAGCAAGGCGCCGAGCAGCAGCAGTTCCAGGGCGACGATCCAGCGGCGGCGCATGAAGCGCGCAGGATAGCCGGGCGCCTTCGGGAACGTGAGCGGCGCTTTTTCGTGTCGCCAGCTATGCTCTCCGCCCCGATGCAGACCCGAGTCCACGCACTGCGCCGCCTGCGCGAACTGGGCGGCGGTTCGTTCGCCGTCGAAGTCGATGGTCCGATTCCGGCCACCCTGCCGGGGCAGTTCTACATGCTGCGCACCGAGAAGCGCTGGCCCGTGCTGTTGCCGCGCCCGTTCTCGCTCTACGACCGCGCGGCCGACGGCTCGTGGGGCAGCTTCCTCGTGAAGGGCGTCGGCGAAGGCACGCGCGCGATCCTCGACCTCGCGCCCGGCGAAGGGCTCGTGCTCAACGGCCCGCTCGGTCAGCCGTTCCCGCGCGATATCGACAACCCGATCTGCGTGGCGGGCGGCGTGGGCCTCGCGCCCTTCCTGCTGCTGGCGCGCGAATACAAGGCGCAGGGGCGCAACCTGCGCCTGCTGTTTGGTGGCCGCAATCGCGCCGCGTTGTCGGGGCTCGAAGATGTCGAGCCGGTGGCGCGCGTGTTTGCGTCGACCGACGATGGCAGCCACGGCTTCCACGGCATGGTGACTGCGCTGCTCGACGATCTGATCGCGCGCGGCGAAGTGAAGGCCGGCGAAGTCGTGTTCTGCTGCGGCCCCGATCCGATGATGCACGCGGTCGCGGCGCTGTGCGAGAAGCGTGGCCTGCGCTGCTTCCTGAGTCTCGAGACCTACATGGCGTGCGGCTATGGGGTCTGCAATGGTTGTACGGTGAAGGTGCAGGGCCCGCGCTTCAAGGGCTGGCCGTATTCGCGCACGTGTATGGAAGGGCCGGTGTACGAAGCCTGCGAACTCGTGCACTGAGGTTTCTCCTGCTCTGGTTTCTCGTGCACTGGAGTTTTGGGGCGTCAGTCCTCGTTCGCTTTAAGCCCGCCTGCCGGCCGAAACACTAGTGATGAGCAAGGGCCGATAATCTCCAAGTTGCCATCCCGAAACGCAGCGAACAGGCCATCGCCTTCCAAGGCCGGCTTTCCCTGCCGCTCTTCCGCAAGCAAGAGAATCCGGTCTTCTACGGCTTCCCAGCGACCTCGCATCTCCAGGGGGAAGCCGCGCTCCACAGCGACCCGTCGTTGCTCCTCAGGGGCCAACCCGGCTTCCATGCTAGGGAACGCGCCGCAGCAGTAGCTCGACCGGCGTCCATTCTGCGGCCGTCACCGTCACGCATTGTGAGGGCAACAACTCATGACCTTCGGGCACCTCGACCGAGAGCAAGTAGGTGCCAGGTCCAGCGACCACCCAGCGGGATCCTATGGAATCCACCACGGCATCCACGCCGTCGGGTGACTGCAGTGCGACAGAATTGGGGGACACGATCTCTTCGCCGCACTTCAGCTTGAGATCGATGCCGCACGCGCGCCGAACCGACACAAGGACTTCCTGGTCGCCGGGGGCCACTTCGCAATCAACAAGGTCCCTGTAGAAGTCGCCACCGCCGACCTGAATCGTTACAGAACCCGACGGGCACTGAAACCACGGGCGTTGGCCATCGCCTGGCTCTATTGTTTGAAAATCCATATCTACTACAAAGATCCCGAAGCGATCTCTGGGGTGTAGATGCGTTACACGCCAGCATGGCTGATCGTCAGCCCCAAGCTCGATGGGCTTTCTCGTTGCCTCGTCAATGACCCTGACCCGAACACGAGCCGGATCTGGAACGGCAATGACATGCCCGTTCGTGGTCCCTGCCTGGACTTCCAAGCGGGTGAAGAAGTCGCACCCCTCCACCTCGACCACGTAGGTGCCACTCCTGACGTCCTCGGCGCTCCACTGGTAGGAACCTGACTCCGTAGCAACCATGTCTCCGAGGGCAAGGCGCAGAGGATCCTGCCACGCACTCGTGGGCCAATCGGGTCGGAATATGAGAGTGACCTTGTCACCCCAGGCCTTCGAAAGCCGCAGGGTTCCGCCCACGTGGGCCCTGGCTGGCTCCATCGCCCTTTCGTCGAGGACAACGTTGGCGTCGACCGTTTCGCCGGCGACCACTCGCACCCTTGCCAGCCCGAGCTGCAACACGTTCTCGAGGGATCCTACCTCCACGGTGAGATCCCAGTCGCCGGGCGGCAAACCACGCAACTGGCACAGCGCCGAACCCTTCGCCGGGAACTCCGCGACGCACTCCCCATGGTGCCATTCCCCTTGAGGTTCGACGATTCTGCGGCACCGGACCACAACGCACTCGGGCACAGGATGTCCCGTCAGCGCCAGACGGACATCGCCCCCCGGATCGAGACTCACCACATCTTCGTCGAGTTTCGTGGTCGAACGCCGAAGCCGCGTCCACGCGCGCCCATGGGCACCGATCCAATACATGGCGTCCGGATACGGAAACTGCGGTGCAAACCGAACTGGGGAAGTACCGTTCGCAATGAGCACTTCGCCGTCTCCTTCCGCCTGCGGCAGAAACGGCATCAGGATCGCATCCGGAGTAGGCTCGGTCATTGCGAGCACCGTCACGCCGGCCAGATCCTCCCCGGTTTCGCGAGCCACAACGCGCAAGCGCACTTCCTGCTGCCACTTCGCGTGCAACTCGATGGGCCCGTTCTTTGGCACCGCGACTGGCTCCGAGGAACCAACAGCCATCTTGTTGCCAAGGGAAGCACATTGCACCCGCAGTGTCGGGATCCAAGCGGCCATCGGCAGTTCGAACATGCCGTGTTCGACCGCCACGGACCCATGGGTAGAGCACAGGCGACCAGCCTCGTACTGCCACTCGCCCCAAAGCACGACGGTGCCACTCGCGTTGCGGTCTAACTGGCCCTCCGCATCCTCCACTACCAAGGTGCCCCGCAACGTCCACGCCGCGGGAGAGGGCAACATCTCTCCCATCGGGGCTGCAACCGGTTGCTCCTTCTCACTCCCTGCGATCGTGTCCGCTTCGATCCGCGACGGAGAATTGGAACACCCGCTAACCATGCCAAGGAAGGCGACGGCCAGCGCTCTAAGCCCGGAGCGCCTGGAACCTGAGCGACTTCGACGCCACATACCCGTCCTATCGACGGTGCCGGCGACGGCAATGAAGCCTGGTTCCCCGTCCGGGATGCAGCGCCGGTGCCTTAGTAGAAGTTGGTGATCAGGTAGCTGGACAGCGACACGGTGCCCGTGGCGCCCAGATTGCCAGACGCGTAGATGCGGCACACGGGCTGTGGGCCGAACGGCGCCACGACCTGGTGGGTTGCCCAGTTCGAGGCGGTGACGCCGAACGCGTTGGCGGCCGGGTCGAGCCCAAGGATCTGGCTGTACATGACCAGGGCGTGCAGGGCTGGATCCGCCGGGACGTTGATCACGTACGACGCGGTGCCGGTTGCCGAGGCGGCGAGGAAGTTGACGACCACCGGGTTGACGTAGAGGTTGCAGGAGCCGGACGCGCCGAGGTCGCTGGTCGGGATCAGCTGCGGCAGCGGCCCGCCGACCCACGCGACGCGGTCAAACCCGGTCGCGAAGAACACCGCACCGTTGGCGAGCAGGGTGCTGCCGCTGATCGTCGCGGTGCCGCCGGTGGTCCAGTTCATCGCCTGGGTCGCGGAGCAGAGCATCGCAGTGGCCCGTCCGGTCGACAGGCAGCCGGTGCCGCCGCGACCGACCTGGATTGGCGGGCTGGTGGTCGCCTGCGAGGCGGCGTCGTAGACGATGCTGCCCGTTTGCGTCTTCGCCGTGACGTGCACTTCCCAGACCAGCGAGCCGGGGGCGCCGGCGAACACGAACGGGATGTCGAACGGGTAGTCGAGCAACCAGTCACCAGGCGCCTGGCCTGCCGTCGAAGCCGGCATGTTGTAGGTGCGGTTGGTGATGACCTGGATCTTGTCGACGCCGTGGTTGTTGTCGAACGTGGTGTCGGCCGCGGTCGATGCGTTGAGAGAGGTCGACATCCAGGCGTCGATCGTGATCGAGTGCGCAGCGTAGGTGGTCGTCGTCAGGTTGTGACGGAAGCGCATGCCAGTGATGAGGCCGGCCGGCACGTCATCGTGGATCTGGCTGAAGCGGAACGGCACCGTCGTGTTGCCGAACGGGAACACGTTGTTGTTGGTGCCCTCGGCGCTCGCGAAATGGGACGGACTGGTATAGCCCTGGGCGAGAAGACTGGTGGCCAGCAGAGTGGCGGAGACGAATCGCAGCATGGTGGATTCTCGAAAGGGGTGTTTGGACAGGGACGGCACACGCCGTTCCGGGGCAATGAGGATTGTGCCACTTCGGAAGGCAGTGGGTGATGGTGATGGATGGTGATGCATGCTTGGTGCAATCGCCCCGATTGCGTGCGTGAGGGCTCCCAGCGAACGCCCGGTGTCCGTGTCCTCGTTCCGCTCGACCGTCTTCGTGGCGTGGTCTCGGGCGGTCCTGGACGGAGCTTGTCGGGCCTGTTTCCTCCCGGGCGTGAAGTTCCGGGAACCGTCGCAGAGCACTGGGCGTCTTGTTGTGTTTGGCCGCGGCGCTGCTCACCTGGTCAGCCTGACTTCCCCGACAAAAATGCCCCCAACGTCACTTCGCACGTCGCTCCTGCTCCTCACCTTCGTCAGCCTGGCGCTGGGGCTCTTGTCCTGCACCGGCTGCACCGCCGACCAGGGCGGTGGCACAAACCGCCCGGTGGTCCGCGCCAGCGACCCAGCCAAACAGGCCGCCCAGCGCGCCAACACGTTTGGGTTCCGCTTGCTGCAGGAACTGACCAAAGGTCAGGAGCAGACGAACGTCGCGCTGTCGGGTTTGTCGGCGGCGATGGTGATGGCGTTGTTCCACGAAGCGTGTGCGGGCGATTCCCGCCGCGTGCTCGCCGAGGCCCTCGGCTACGGCGGTGCCGCCGATGGCGCACTCACCGGTGGTTTCGGCGACCTGCTCGCCGTGCTGAACGGCCGCACCGAGGCCACCGTGCGCATGGCGAACGCGGTCTACGTGCGTGGCGACATCGATGTGCTGCCGACGTTCCTCGAGGTCGCACAGCAGCGGTTTTCTGCGGTGGCCCGCGCGCGCGACTTCGCCGATCCCAAGACCCTGGCCGAGCTCAACGCCTGGGTCGCCGAACAGACTGACGGCAAGATCCCGACGATCCTCGATCGCATGGATCCGGCGAACTTCGCGGTGTTGCTGAATGCACTGTTCTTCCAGGGCAAGTGGCAGCAGGCCTTTGACCCGGCGCACACGCAACCGCGCGACTTCACCCCCGAGGTCGGCGAGCCGTTTGAAGTGGCGATGATGAGCGACGACGTGCAGGCGGTCGTCTATCACGACGCCACCCTCGGCGCGGTGCGGCTGCCGTACTCCGGCGGCGACTACAGCATGGTGGCGATGCTGCCGCTCGCCGGGCGGCGTCTGGTGGACCTGCGCACGGAATTGACCGAGCCGCGTTGGGCAGCGTTGTGGCTCGCATTGTCGCACGAAGCCAGCGAATGCAAGGTCGGCCTGCCGAGGTTCCGCGTCGCCGCCACGCATGCGCTCGACGAGGCGTTGACGGCGATGGGACTCGGCCCGGCGCTCGAGGCTGGCAAGGCGGACTACTCGCGTCTGGCGGCGGGCATGGATGCGAGCGTACCAGTCGCTGCGAAGGTCACGCAGAAGGTCACGGTCGAGGTCGACGAAGTCGGCAGCAAGGCGGCGGCGGTGACGGCGGTCGAGATGAAGGATGCCTCGGCGCCAGAACCGCCGACGTTCGCACCCTGGTTCGACCGGCCGTTCCTGTTTGCGATCGTCGAGCAGCAGACCGGCGCGATCCTGTTCCTGGGGCAGATCACCGATCCGCGGCGGTGATGAGCGCACGGGCCATTGGCGGGGTGATGTAGCGCCTCGTGTAGGCCTTGCGCCGCCAATGCTGGACAAGGCCGGTTGCGCTCACCAGTGGCGGATCAGCGTCTGCAGGCGCCGCGACGTCTGCATGCCGAGTGGGTTGTTGCCCGGGTCGGACGCGAGAATCTGGGTCAGCAGCGGCAGGCCGGCGAGACTCGGGTTGGCGGGAATGTTCAGGGTGTCGGTTGCGATGCCGCTGCCGTTGGCGAACCGCAGCTCCGTAGCCACCGGCACCAGATCACCCCAGCAGCCCGGGGCGCCCATCAGGGTCAGCGACAGGCTCTGCGGTGCGAAGCCGTAGACCATGAAGGTTGGCGCCCACGGCCGCAGGTTCAGCCCGCGGTAGACGACCTGGGTGCCGGTCAAGGCGGTGCCTTCTCCCGTATGCGAGGTCATGCCCATCGTGCCGGCGCAGGCGATGCCGTAGTGTCCGGAAGAGGCGCGGAATCCCGTGCTAAGGGGAGGTTCCGCAGGGGGCGTTGACGCTGGCGGCAGGGCCGGGGATGGTGGAGCCGCGGCTGCCGGGTGTTCCGGGACGCTGCTGGAACACTTGCACGATCGATCCCCCTCATGTTGAACCCACTTGCTCCGCTCGTCGTCCTGCTGGCCGTGTGCAGTCCGGCCCTCGGGCAGTCGTCCCAGATCGGCCCGAGCGTGCTCGATCTGACGCGGGACTACCACGTCGGTCTCTACAGTGCATCGATCGACGTGCCCGGTGGGGCCGTGCATCTGTTCGCCCAGCGCGGTGGCGGCGGCCTTCATCTGGGCACGGGCGGCACGGTCGCCGGTGCTCTCGACTCCTACGAATGGTCGGGTGCCGGTGGCACCTTCACGCCCAACGACCCGCTTGCAGGGACCTACTTCGTCGCGCCGGACGGGCGCATCGAGTTTGACCTCGATCCGCAGAATCCCGGCACGGAGCTGTTTGAGGCGTGGATGGCGCCCGATGGCGAGGCGTTCCACATGGCGCGCTACGAACTCGACTCGGAGGCCGTGAGTCTGCTCGCGCTCGCGAAGTCGAGTGGGCACACGAATGCGTCGTTGGCGGGCACCTACCGCATCTGCGCTCAGCGCCTCGAACTCGCGACCGGCGGCTATGAGACGACCGCCGAGCACGGCACGGTGGTGTTCGACGGGGTCGGCGGGGCCGTGTTCACTGGCACCGAGATGTTCGTCGCGACGAACGGAATTGCGACCACGACGCCGGCTTCTGGAACGGCCTCCTACGTCGTAGCGGCCGATGGCGCATTGTCGCTCGCCGGCGGTGTTGACGGTGTCGGCGCTATCGACGCGACCGGTGACGTATTCTTCTTCGTCACAGCTAGCGCGACGAGCAGCGAGGTTGGCATGACGATCGGCGTGCGCGTCGCCCAGAACTCCAACCTGGCGGCGTTCGACGGCATCTATACGTACCACGCGCAAGGCCACGAACTGGGCACGTCGGCGGGGCTGCCGCGCACGGTAACCGACGTCGGGCGCCTCACGCTGACGGCGACTGCGCCGACGACCGGGGGCTACCAATTCGACGGCAAGACGTACTACGGCGACGCGGCCGGACAGTCGTTTGCCTGGCGCACCGTTGTTGGTCCCGACACGTTTGCCAATCCCGGAGTGGTGACGCTGATCGGCGGTCCGCCGATCGAACTCGTTTTTTCGGCGAGCGGGCGCTACGCGGTTGGTCGGGCAGTCGACAACCGTGCAGACCTCTGGTTCGCGCTGCGCGGCACCGCGGAGTGTTCGGACTACGGGTCCGCCACCGCGGGCAGCGGCAGCATCGAACCCGAACTCGGCATGCGCACCTTCCCGACGCTCGGCAACTCCGGTTGGCGGTTTGCGGTAACCGACGGGCTCGGCGGGGCACCAGCGGTGCTCGCGCTGGGTTTCTCCCAGGGCCCATGGTGGGGCATCCCGTTCGCGGGCGGGCTCTTGATGCTCGACCCATTCCAGATTGCGGTAGCGCCGTTCGTCGTGCTCGGCGGGCCAACCGGCACCCCAGGAGCCGGCGCCGTGGACGTGCCGCTCGCGGTGCCGGCTCATCCGAGCTACGCCGGCATGACGTTGTTCGCGCAGGCCCTCGTGCTCGATGCCGGCGCGCCCGGATCGGTTGCGATGAGCCGCGGGTTCCGGGCCGTGTTCAGCCGCTAGTCGTCGTTACTGCCGCAACGCACCCTCGGCCGAGCCGTGTCCGCGCACTCGTGATGCGAACGGCGTCTCCGACTCCGTCACAGTCCGGCGCGGTGAAAGCGTCGATGCAACGGCATGATCAAGGTGATCCTCACCGTCTTCAGCCTGCTGGTGCTAGGCCTCGCCGGTTTTGTTGTTTTTCGCGAGGAGGGCAAAGCTCGCGCCCGGCGCAGCGTGCCCAACCTTGCCGCGAAGATCGCTACCATCTCAAAGGGGGAGCGGGTCGACCTTGGTGAACATGTCGCGGGCGAAGGGTTCTGCGTGGTCGAGTTCACCGCCGACTTTTGACCCGCGTGCAAACAAATTGGGCCTCAGTTGGAGGCCCTCGCCCATCGTGATCCGCAGGTGAAGCTCCGTCGCATCGACATCGGCTCGTGGCATTCGGCCGTGGCGTCCCAATACCAGATCGACCGGCTGCCGATGATCTGGCTCTATGAGGATGGCGAGCTGGTGAGTCAGGAAACCGGCGAATCACTCGCGCGCCTCGAGCGCCGCTGAGCGCGCCCTGGGTCAAGCGTTGATCGTTGGGTGCACCGCGTTGTTCCGCGGGTTGCCTCAGGCATTTGCCGCGGGGTCGATCACCACTGCCCGCGGGAAGGACTAGTGCCCGACGACTGCCGGGTCGTTCCCGCTCGTTTCCTGGGGCACTGTGTGACCTGCCACCCTCCAGCTATGCTTCCGCCATTGCGCCGTGATTCCTGGAGGAATGAGCGTCATGACCACACTTCGACACTTCGTATTTGGCCTGCTGGCGGCCTGCCCGCCCCTGTTCGCGCAAGCGGTGTGGAGCATGGGCGCGCCATGGCTTGACCTCGACCAGGTGATCGCGATGGCGGCCCCCGGTGACGTCGTGCAGCTCAATGGCCTGCAGTTCCCGCCGTTCACCATGAACAAGGGACTCACGTTGATCGGCCCTGGGACCATCCTGCCGTTCACCTCGGTGCCCACCAACCAGGTGACCCGGTTTGCGGCGCCAGCGGGCGAGTTGGCCCATGTCGTCGATGTCACCTTCACGACGCACCCCGTGTTTGGGGCCTTTACGAATGGCGTTGAGGCGACCGGTGCCGTGACGTTCGAAGGCTGCAGTTTTGGCCCCAGCAATCCCGCGAACCTCACCGTCGCCGGCACCGTCCTGCTGCACCACTGCACGATCGCCGGCAACGTCAATGGCGGCTCCTACGCAGTGGGTGGCATGCGCGTGCTCGCCGGCACCTGCGCCATCGTGGACTGCACCTTGCTGGGGGCGTCCGCCGTGTTCTCGGGCTCCTACGCGTCGTACATCGTGCCCCCGTCGCCAGCCCTCTCGGTGTTTGGTGGGACCGTGCTGGTGTCATCGAGCACCCTCTCCGGTGGCGCCGGCATGGCACACCCGATGTTCGGCGCGCCTCTGCCCGGCGAACCGGCCGTGATCGTCACCGCCGGCTCGCTCTCCCTCTGCGATTGCAGCCTGGCGGGCGGCGGCAGCCCGTCCCAGCTGCCTGGGCCAGTGGCGCTGGTTGGCAACGCCGCGACGTTCCACGGCCGCACCACGCTGGCCGGAGGGGGCGGCAGCACCACGGGGGCGTCGAGTTCCGGGCCCGTGCAGCATCTGCCACAGCTCGTCGGCATGCGGATCAGCGCGCAGTTCCGACTCGGTTCGACGACCACGCTCACCGCGACCTCGGGCAGTTCGCAACCACTTGGCATGGTCGCGAGTTTCGATCCGTCGCCGTCGGCGCACCCCGCCGTGATCGATCCGATCTTTGGTCCGCTGAGCCAACTCGTGCCGCTGTTCCAGACGCTGCCAGCGAACGGCCAGCAGATCCCACATGTCGTTGGCGTTCCGAACCAGCCGCACCTGCTCGGCGTCGCGCTTCAGGTCCAGGCCTACCAGCTCGATGGCAACTTCGTCCGGATGTCTGCCGCAGCCGGCGGCGTGCTCCACTGAATCGCCGTGCACGTGCATGGAAGGGCCCGTCTACGCAGCCTGCTAGGTTGCGTACAGAGGTGGTGCACCGGCGTCATTCTTCGTCAGCTTCCGGCCCACTCTGTTCCAACCCACTCCGGGCGGCTGCAAACGCGGCGATGATGCGGATGCTGTCGTAGCCGACGGTCCCACCGAGTGCATCGAACACCGGCTTCATGCGACCGCTCTCCGCGAGGTGCAGTTGCGCGGTCACGCGTTCTTCGTCGGCGGCGCTGATCCAAGGGCGGATGCTCGTTGGCCGCGCGCTGCGCACGAACTCGGCCAGATAGCTCCAGACGGTGCTCGGGGCGCGGCCCAATTCGGCGGCGATCACTTCGATGGCAAGGCCGCGGCGGAACAGTTCTTCGCGGCGCGCTTTCGCGGCGGAGGTGTCGGCGCGATCGCGGTCCTCGGGTGCGGCGATCGGTGCGGTGCGCCGCGCGGGGCCGGAGGTGGGATCGAGTTCGAGGTGCACACGTTCGGCGTACGAGGCAATCGCGGCGAGGAAACGTTCGCCGAACGTCTCGATCTTCTTCTGGCCCACACCGCGGACTTGCAGCATCGCGAGGCGACTTGAGGGCCGCAGGCGTGCGAGTTCGACGAGTGTGACGTCGGAGAATACGACGTACGGTGGCACGCCGAGTTTGCTCGCGAGTTCGCGGCGCAGGCCGCGCAGTTCGTTGAAGAGGCCTTGTTCGTCGGCCGACAGGTCACTCTGGTCGAGCGTCTCGGTGTTGCTGTTGCGTTCGCGTGTGCCGCGCTGTCGCCGTGGGGCTGCAATCACCGTCTTCGGTGCCACGAGGCTCGCCTGCCGCTCGCTGCGCAGGATCTGGGCCGAACCTGCGGACAGCAGCAGGATCGGGTATTCGCCGTCGCTGCGCAGCAGGTCGCCGGCGTCGACGAGCTGGTCGATGTAGTTGCCGATGCGCGGCACCGGCACGTTGGCGAGCAGGCCGAAGGTCGGCAGCTTGTCGTGACCACGTTCGAGGACCTTCTGGTTCTTGCTGCCGCGCAGCACGTCGATCACGTAGCTCGAACCGTAGCGTTGTCCGGTGCGCGCGACGGCGGAGAGGATCTTCTGCGCGATGATGTGCGCGTCGTCGACGGGTTGCAGTTCTTCGAGGCAGAAGTCGCACGCGCCGCAGTTGGGATGCGGGTAGTCCTGGCCGAAGTGCTCGCTGAGCGCTCGATGGCGACAGCCGGCGCGGTTGGCGAACCGCTGCATCTGCGTGAGCAGTTGCAGTTGTGCGGCCGTGGTCTCCGGCGTGCCTTCCCCTTCGCTCGCCGCGCGTTCGACGATACTGCGCCATTTGGCGCCGTCGGCGGCCGAATAGAGCAACAGACACTCGGCGGGCAGTCCATCGCGGCCCGCGCGGCCGGTCTCCTGCTGGTAGTGCTCGAGGCTCTTTGGCATCGCGGCATGCACGACGAGGCGCACGTCGCCTCGGTCGATGCCCATGCCAAACGCGACGGTGGCGACGACGACGGGCAGGCGTTCGGCGCGGAAATCGGCGCTGACCTGCGTGCGCGTGTCCGCTGGCAACCCCGCGTGGTAGGGCGCCGCCTGAATGCCCGCGCGGCGCAGGCTCGACGCGAGCGATTCGGTGTCCTTGCGCGAGATGCAGTAGATGATCGCGGCGGCGTCGGGATGGCGCCGCACGGCTTCGACGACCTGATGTTCGAGGTCCACGCGTGGCAATACGCGGTAGGTGAGGTTTGGCCGATCGAACGTGCCGACGAGGATCTTGGGCTCGCGCAGGCGCAGCTGGGTCGCGATGTCCTCGCGCACGCGCGGAGTGGCGGTCGCGGTGTAGGCGTGGAACGGCACCTGCGGAAACCGGTCGCGCAGTTCGGCAAGGCGGCGGTATTCGGGCCGGAAATCGTGGCCCCATTGGCTGATGCAGTGCGCTTCGTCGATCGCAAACGCACCGATGTCGCGTTCGCCGAGCCAGCGCTGGAAGCTGTCGAGGAAGAGGCGCTCAGGAGCCACGAACACGAGGCGCAGTTCGCCGCTGTTGGCGAGCCGTTGCAGTTCCTGACGGCCTTCGGCGTCGAGGTTGGAGTGGGACGCGGCGGCGGGATAGCCGAGCAGGCGCAGGCCATCCACCTGGTCCTGCATGAGCGCGATCAGCGGCGAGACGACGACGGTCAGCTTGCCGGTGACCAGCGGCGGCAGTTGGAAACACAGGGACTTGCCGCCGCCCGTGGGCATGACGACGAGTGCATCGCGTCTGGCCAGGGCCGCATCGATGGCGTCGCGCTGCAGCGGACGCAACGTCTCCAGGCCGAAGGTGTTCTGCATCGCCGCGGCGATGGCGGCGGCGTGCGGGTCGCTGGCGGTGGGCGGGGTGCGGGTCATCGGTGCGGGCAGGAGTCTAGGGCGGTGGTCCGGTCCGTGGCAGTGTCGGCCCAGGTCTCGGTGGGAAGGCTGGTTGTGGCGGCCTCAGCCGTCAGGAATTGAACGTGTTCAGAAAAGATCGGCAAAACACGAAATCCCGGGGCTGATCCGGGCATATTGAACATGTTCAAATCCAAGGAGCCACGATGGACGTCACTCTCTGCGCCTACCTCGCCTATGTCCTCATCAGTGTCGCGCTCACCGTGTGGGTGGGGCGCACGCTGCACAAGAACGGCCGCGCGTTCCTCGTCGACGTGTTCACCGAACGGGTGGATCTTGCCGACTCGGTAAACCACCTGCTCGTGGTCGGGTTCTACCTGATCAACTTCGGCTACATGTCCTTGGCCTTGAAGCTGACCGAGCACGTGACGACGCCGACGTCCGCGGTCGAAGCGTTGTCCAACAAGGTGGGCCTCGTGCTCGTGGTGCTCGGCACCATGCACTTCTTCAACCTCTACGTGTTCAGCCGCATTCGCCGGCAACGCCGCATCGCGCGCGCGCCGCGACCGGTCGAGCCCGATGGCATGTTGGCCAAGGTGATGATGCCAATGGCGGGAATGGGCGATCCCGGCATGAGCGCCGCGAGCCCCGCGAAGGAGTGAGCCATGGAACCGCACGATCTGTCCCTGGTCGTCTACTACGATGGTGATTGTGGCCTCTGCCGCCGCGTTGCTGCCTGGTTGGATGCCCAGGAGCAGCTCGTGCCGATCACCTGCCTGGCCGCCCAACAGGCCGCCGGGGGCGGTTGCCCGATCAGCCTCGAGGCCCTGCTCGCGCAGGTCACGGTGACCGCGAGCGACGGTGCGATCTACCGCGGCACGAACGCGTGGATCGTCTGCTTGTGGGCCCTGCGCGCCTACCGCCCGTGGTCGCTGCGCATGGCGACGCCGCGCTGGCGGCCGTGGGCAGAACGTATGTTCGCTGGCATCGCCGGAGTCGCTTCGTGGACGAAGCGGCGGCGAGTCTCGTAGTGGCGTGCAGCGGGTGGTAGCGTCATCGCCAATGGCCGAGTCGGAACCGAACACCAGCAAAGGCGAACGCACCAAGGAACGCATCCTGCAGGCGGCGCTCGAGCTGTTCCGCGAACTGGGCTACGAGGCGACCACGATGCGCATGGTCGCCGATGCCGCCAAGGTGTCGCTTGGCAATGCCTACTACTACTTCGCGAGCAAGGACCTGCTGCTGCAGGCCTTCTATCACGAAGTGCATAC
>JADZDL010000115.1 GCA_020851075.1 Planctomycetota bacterium
CGCCGGCGACCCTCTACTACGACCTCAACGTGCTGAACCCGGAGGGTTGCCTCATCAGCTCGTTCGACTCGGTGTCGACGAACCTGAGCACGCCCTTCACGGTCGATTGGTACGTGATGACCGGTAGCTACGTTGGCTCGGCGCTGACTCCCGCGCCGTGGACGTTCGTGGGCCAGGCCAGCGGCACGTCGAACCCGGTTTCGGGCGCGCCGTCGAACGCTGGGTTTGCGCAGCCGATCTACCTGCCCGCCGGTTCGTACGGCATCGCCATGCGCTACGTCGGCATCACGCCGCGCTACGTGACCCTGACCGCGCTCACGACCTACGGCAACGGCGATCTGTCGCTGACCGCCGGTGCGGCGTCGCTGTCGACGGCTGGTCCGTTCACGGGCACCAACCTCAACACGCCGCGCGCCTGGTGCGGCACGCTCTACTACACCACGCACAATATCACGGGCGAAGCTGGTTACGGCTTCTTCGCGCCGGGCTGCGCGGGTTCGTTGGGCGCCTCGCACTTCACCGCCAACCGCCCGCAGCTGGGCACGACGCTGACGGTCAACGTGAGCAACATGCCGACGTCGGTTGGCATCATGATGACGGGCTTCAGCAACACGAACTCGGTCTTCGGCCCGCTGCCGTTTGACGTGACCATCTATGGCGCGCCTGGTTGCTTTGGCCGCGTCAGCACCGATGCGACCACGCTGCTGCTCGGTGCGGGCAACACGGCAAGCTGGAGCTTCTCGATCCCCAACAATCCTGCCCTCAGCGGTGTGAAGATGTTCAATCAGGCCCTCGTGCTCGATCCGGGCTTCAACGCACTCGGTGCGGTGCTCTCGGACGCTGCCGCGATGTTGATCGGTAACTGATCGACGGCGCCTCGACGCCTGCTACCGCTCCCTCTGCGGGAGCGCGCCGCGGGCCACTGTCCCTTCGGGGCGGGGGCCCGCGTTCGTTTCTGCCTCAGGTGTCGCGTTCGACCTTGTGCCACGTATCGCGGCGCAGGTCGAGCGAACGGCGGCTCAGGTCCTTGGCCACCTCGACGTCGACGCGCCAGTGCGACCCGCGTTTGTGCACGCGCTGCACGCAGCAGAGCCCGAGGCCGCGCGCTTCGATCCAATCGCCACGTTGCACGGGGGCGGCGTAGAGGGATTGGTTGCTGGCCTCGCCGGGAGTGGTCTGTGGGATCGTATGCAGGGGGGGCAGGTGCTCGTCCTGCCAGGCTGCGGCGGCCACGCAGAGGTCGCACGCACCGCAGCCACCATCGACGTCGTCAAAGCCGAAGTGGGAGTGGATCGCCTGCTTGCGGCACGAACCTTCCGTCGCGTAGCGGACCATGCGCAGAAGGCCCATGAGGTCACGTTTGCGTTTGTCCTCGGGCAGCCAGTCTTCGAACTCCTCGTCGTCGGGCAAACGCACGAACTCGAGGTCCTGCCCGACTTCGCCCGTGATGCAGCCGGCGCTGCGCAGCAGCCGCAGCACGGTATCGATGCGGCCGTCGTGGCGGTTCTTGGTCAAGAAGGTCTCGCGCAGCGTGTCGAGGTCGATGGCGTGCAGGCGGTCGCCGAGGCCCTGCAGATGTCTGGCGATCTGCTGCGCGAACTCCGCCGTCGGGTTGGCCCATTCGGTGAAGTCGCGCTGGATCTGCAGGTCTTCTTCGCGGTACAGCAGTTCGCAGCAGGCCCCGAGCCCATCGCGACCCGCGCGCCCGACTTCCTGGTAGTAGGCTTCGAGCGTGCGCGGCAGTTGCCAGTGCACGATGGCGCGGATGTCGGCTTTGTCGACGCCCATGCCAAAGGCGTTGGTGGCGAGGATCAGCGCATCCGAACTCGCCTGGAACGTGCGCTGTTGGGTCTTGCGTTCGTGCGCGGAGAGATCGCCGTGGTAGACGAGCGGTGCAAAACCGCGGCGCTGCAGTTCGCCTTCGAGGCGCGCAAGGTCGCGGATCAATGCACAGTAGACAATCGCAGGACCACCGGTGCGCGCGAGGATCGTGAGCAGACGATCGAGTTTGTCCTGGTCGGTATGCACGTCGTGCACCGACAAGAACAGGTTGTCACGCGCGATGCCGGTGTGGAAGCGCGGCGCGTCCTGCAGGCCCAGCACGGCGCGGATATCGTCCTGCACGTCGGGCGTGGCGGTTGCGGTGAGGGCCAGGCACGGCGGATTGCCGAGCGCCTGCCGCACTTCGCCGAGGCGCAGGTAGTCGGGGCGGAAGTCGTGGCCCCAGTGGCTCACGCAGTGCGCTTCATCGACGGCAAGGCGCGTGATGGGCACGCCGCGCATCGGCTCGAGGAACCCCTCGACGCGGAACCGCTCCGGGGTCACGTAGAGCAGTTTCACTTCCCCGCGCTGCGCCATCACGAGGCGACGTTGGCGTTCGCCGCGGTCGAGCAGGCTGTGGATGCAGGTCGCCGGCAGGTTGCGTTTGCGTAGCGCCGCAACCTGGTCATCCATGAGCGCGATGAGCGGCGAGACGACGATCGTGAGCCCTTCGCCGACGAGCGCCGGCAGTTGGTAGCACAACGACTTGCCATCGCCCGTCGCCATCAGCACGAGGGCCGAGCCGCCGCCGAGGAAGTGTTCCACGATCGGCTGCTGCACGCCGCGGAACGAGGGGAAGCCGTACAGGCGGCGAAGTTCGGTTTGCAGGTCGACGGAGGGCAAGCCGGGAGCGTAACGCAGACGTCCTGCCGGCCGCGAGGGGGAACGGGCTCTGGACGCAAGCGGGGCTTTTGGGCACTCTGTTGGCTTCCCGTTCCACCTTTGGAGAAGGTCATGCACACCCCGTTGGTTCGTTTGTTTGCTCTCGCTGCGTTGTCGTCGTTGCCCGTGCTCGCGCAGAACACCGGCATTGCGCTCAATGCCACCGTCGACGGCTACGTCGAAGTTCCGTACAGCGCTGCCGTCGTGCCGCAGACTGGCATCACGGTGGAAGCCTGGATCACCTACGACGACGCGACGCTGCCGACCGGCTGGCGTTATCCGACGCTCGTTCGCCAGGGCATCAGCGTTGGCGGCAGCGAGGACTACTTCCTGCGCATCAATGCCGACAACATCGGCGCGCGCGTGTTGCGCTGGAAGGTCGTCACGGCCAACGGCGGTAGTGTGCAGGTGAACTGGACGTTTACCGCGGGCCAGTTGCTCACGTGGACGCACGTGGCCGCCACGTACGACGGCGCTACGGCGGCGCTCTACATCAACGGCCAGCAGGTCGGCACGGCGGTCGGCAACGGCTCGCCGATCCGCGACCTCAACAGCGAAGTGCTGCGCATCGGCAAGGGCAGCGACGTCGCCACGCCGATCGAAGTCTGGAACGGGCAGATCGACGAAGTGCGGCTGTGGCCGTTCGCGCGCACGCAGGGCGAGATCCAGCAGACGATGAACTACGCGCTGAACTCGGTTCCCGGCGTGGTCTCGACGTGGAATCTCGATGGCCACCTGCTCGACACGTCGGGCGGTCAACACGCGACGAGCAGCGGTCAGGTGACATTCACGCCCAACACGCTGTCGCTCACGACGCTGGCGGCCCCGTCGGGGTTCCCGTCCGGCACATCGACGCCAGGCTGCCTCGGCCCGCTCGCGATGTCGTTCGGCAGCCTGCCACAGGCCGGCAACCTCGATTTCGCGGCGGTCTGCACGCAGGCGCCCGCGAACGCGCCGGCGCTGTTTGCGATCGCGTTCCAGACGGCGGCTGTGCCGCTGCCGGTCGCTGGTATCAACTACTACCTCGACCCCACTTCGTCGATCCTGACGTTCACGACCGCGAACGCGTTTGGCGTCGCGCGACTGCCCGTGGGGCTGCCGGCGTGGATCGGTGCTGGTTTCTCGCTCGCGTTCCAGGTCGGTTTCATTGACCCGTGCGGCCCGCAGGGCATCACGGCGAGCAACGCGCTGGCCGTGATCACGCAGTAGCGAGGGTCAGAGCAGCGGCTTCCGCGCGTCGGCGAACTGCGTCGCCTCGACCCCAAACCGCTGCAGCATCGACAGCCAGAGCCGGCACAGCGGTGTGTCAGGCTTGCTGGCGATAAGCCGCCCTTGCGGCAGCGAACCGCCTGCTGAACCTGCGAGTACGATCGGCAGGTCGTGCGGTGAGTGCTGGTTGCCATCACTCATCGCCGATGCGAGCACGACCATCGATTGGTCGAGCAGCGAGCGATCGCCTTCCTTGGTGGCGGCGAGCCGGGTGAGCAACGTCGCAAACTGCTCGTAGTGCCACTGGTTGATGCGCTGGTAGGCGGCCTGCTTGTCGGCATTGTTCTCGTGGTGCGAGAACTCGTGGAAACCACCGCGGCAGCCTTCGAGGAAGCCAAAGTCGCGCCCTGAGACTTCGTTGGCCATCAAGAACGTGACGATGCGCGTCGCGTCCATCGTGAACGCGAGCGTGATGAGGTCGAACATGAGCCCGAGGTGCGTCGCGTAGTCGGCGGGCACGCCGGCGGGTGGCGCCTTGCTCGGGTCGTGGTTGGGGGTGGGCTCGCCAGCGGTTGCGCCTTTGGCGATGGCCGCAATGCGCAATTCGAGGGCGCGCACGGAGTCCTGGAACTCGTGCAGCTTGTCGCGATCGCGGCGGCCGAGGCGTTCGGCCAGGCGCTTCGCATCGTCCTGGACGAGGTCGAGAACGCTGCTGCGCGTGGGGTCGTTGGCGAGTGCCTTCGAACGGAACAGGCGGTCGAACACCTGCGCTGGCACGATCTCCTTCGTGCACGGCCGATCCGCAGCGCTCCAGGCGATGGTGCCGCCGTAGACCGTGGAGTAACCGAGATCGTCGACGGGATAGATCGGGTCGCAGCCGAGTTCGAGCGATGGCAGCAAGGTGCGGTGGCCCAGCGCCTGCGCAGCGAGTTGGTCCATCGAGATGCCGTTGTAGAGATCGCGGCCACCCGTGTGGCGGATCTTCCTACCCGTGAGCAGCGGCGCGACCTTCGCGTAGTGGCCATCGCCGTCAAAACTCTGGCGGTTGGCGAGGCCCGTGAGCACCGAGACCTGCTTTTGCCACGCCGCGAGCGGTTGCAGCGCGAAGGAAGGCTCCCAGCCGCCGTCTGCCGTGGCTTTTGGCGTCCAGGCACTCGGCAAGACCCCGTTGGGCATGACGAGGATCGCCATGCGAACCGGTTCGTGCCCGGCCGGGGCGGGCAATCGTTCGGCGATCGCTTCGAGCCAGGGCAGCGCCATCGACGCACCAGCACCGCGCAGGAACGCGCGGCGACCAAAGACGGGCAGTTTCATCGGGTCGCCTCGGGCATACGTTGGGTGAACAGCGGCGAGGTGAGCACGGCCGCGAGCAGGGCGTGGAAACGATACTCGCCGGCGGCCACGGCGGCGCCGATGCGCGCGATCTCGGCGTCGTCGGCGGGCACCAGCGGGCGGCCGAGCGTGTAGAGCAGCAGCTTCTTCGTCATCGCGCGCGTGAAATCGTCCTTGCGCAAGAGCAGCGCGTCCTTGAGCGCGATCGGGCCGTCGAGCACCGTCCCATCCACGAGCAGACCGCGCGCGTCGACGGGCTTGCCAGAAAGCTGCTCGCGCCATTGCCCGAGCACGTCGTAGTGTTCGAGTGGGAAACCGAGCGGGTCCATCTGGTTGTGGCACGACGCGCAGGACTTGTCGCGGCGGTGCCGTTCGAGGCGTTCGCGCAGCGTGCCTGAGGCGATCGCCTTCTCGTCATTGGCCAGCACACCGGCGTTGGCGGGCGGCGGGGGCGGTGGCGCATCGAGCAATTGGTCGAGGATCCAACGCCCGCGCAACACCGGGCTCGTGCGCATCGGATACGACGCGACAAGCAGCATGGCCCCCATGCCGAGCAGGCCGCCGCGGCGGCGGTCGGGAAGGGCCACGCGCTGGAAGGTGTCCCCTTGCACCTCGGGCAGGCCGTAGTGCTTGCTGAGCGTCGCGTTCGCGTACGTGAAGTCTGCATCGAGCAGCACGTGGATCGACAGGTTGTCGCGCACCATCGCCTGGACCAGCAGCAGCGCTTCTTCGTAGAACGCGGGCCGCAGGCCGCCATTCCAGATCTGGCCGTAGAGGCGGAAGTCGGCGTTGGCGGCGAGCACATCGCGCAGGCGCAGCCACTGGCCCGCAAAGTCCTCGGCGAACGCGCGCGCATCGTCCTTCGTCAGCAAGCGTTTGGCGTGGGCGAGCAGGGTCGCGGGCACGGCGAGTTCGCCACTCTGCGCGGCCGCGAATAGCTCCTCGTCGGGCATCGAGCACGACAGCGCGTACGACAGTCGCACCGCAAGTTCGTGCGGCGTGAGGCGGGCTGGTGCAGAAGGCTGGCCACGCTCTTCGCGCAGCAGGAAGGCCGGCGATGCGAGAATCGACTGCAGCACGGCCGAGCGCGCCAGGTTCTGGTCGAGGCCCTGCTGCGTGAGCTTCTCGAACAGTGCCACGCGCGAGGTGACCTCTTCGGCCGCGGGTTCGCGCCGGAACGCACGCGCGAGGAAAGGCGGCAAGGTCGTCGCCAGCGGGGCATCGTCCGAAAACAACCGCGCGCGCGCCACGTCGTCGGCAAGCATCGCCGTGGCGATCGTCGCGGCAGCAGCGAAGTACTTCTCGAACAGCAGCGGCGTCACGTTCGCCGTGTCGCCGAGGTTGTCGAAGCCATACGTGCGCGCGTCGTCGGGCAGCAGGTCCTTGCCGCTCCAGACGATGCCGGTGAGCTCGCGGATCGTGTGTTCGTACTGGGCGCGCGTGAGGCGGCGCAGCGTTGTTACCTGCGCATCGGGAGCCACGGGCTGCAGTGTCGCAAACGCGGCCGCGATTTCGCTGCGTTCGGCGGCGGTCGGCTGCTCCGCTTCGTCGGGTGGCATCGTGCGCGAACGCAGGCGGTGCTGCACGAGCGAGAGCCGCTCCTGGGCCTTCTCGTCCTGCTGCAGGCTACCGAGCCCGGCCGCAAACCATGGTGCGAACTCGAGCCCTTCTTCGGCGTCGGTGCCGGTGTGGCACTTGCCACAGAAACGCTCGACGAGCGCGGGGGTCTGGGCACAGAGCGATGCCCCGCTGAGGCACCAGAGCATCCAGAGGCTGCGCGGCAGGGATCGCACGGCGAGCATCGTAGCGCGGCCGCTGTGTTTCCTAGGCAGTTTTGGGCGAGTGCCGCCAATGCCAGCAGGGAACCGTGTTATCAGCGCGCCGACTGCAGTGTGATCGTGCGCAGTTGCAGCGGCAATGCGGCCTCGGGGCGGGCTTCGACGACGAGCGTGGTCTTGGCCCCCTCGGCCACCGTAAAGGTCGCCCCGTCGGGGTCGGCGATCGCGCCCTGCAAGCTAGCCTGCAGGCCTGCAACCGCGGGTTCGAGTCGTACGCGCCAGCGCCCCGCGGGCACCTGCAACTGCAGGCGTGCGGCACCGCGGCGGCGCATCTCCCACAAGAACGTGCCGCTCTCGCTCGGCACGGCAAACACGTTGCAGTCCTGCGTGAACCAGAAGAACGTCGCGCGCAGTTCGCGATCCCAATCGGCAAAACCGGGATCGGTCGGCGCGGGCGGTGCGTAGCTGAAACGGAACGCGCGCGGTTGCTGGTAGGCCCCGAGCAGGTAGGCCGGCACGTCGATCTGGTGCTCGCTGCGCTGGATGCCGGCGCGGCCTTCGACACGCACCCACAAAGGCACGCGCAGACGTTCACGCTGGCCGGGGCGCAGTTCGCGTTCGCCGGTGTCGAGCACGACGCAGCGGTAGCCGTCGAGGAAGCGCGGATCGTCTTCGAACTGCAGCGCGCTCACGAACACGGGCAATGGCAGGCCCGGCGGCTCGCTGTAGAGCATCAGGTCCGGCTGCCGATCCATCACGTAGCGGCCGTTGCCGCGCATATGGCCTTGCAGCAGCTTGCGGCCGTTGGCAGCGCCCAAGGCGGCGAGGAACGGCGGTGGCGGCGATTGCGCGATCGTGCGGTCGCAGAGCCCGAGCATGTCGAGCGCGGGCAGTTGGGAGTAGAACGGCAGCGCGCCCGCCGCGTCGACGGCAAACAGGGGGCGCGCTTTGGCGAACGCACCGTGCAGCAGTTCGCCGATGGCCTTGCCGCGCCATTCCCAGATCTCGGTGGGCACGAACGTACTCAGCGGCACGGTGCGCGATTGCCAGAGGTTGGCGCCCGTAGCGAGCAGCCCCAGCCCGATGGCGGTGGCCGTGCGCAATCGGGTCGTGCTCCAACTCAGGATCGCGACCGCGGCGAGCAGCGTGAGAGGGGTAAGGGCCGGCTGCAGCAGGCGGAAGCCCGGGAAGTGGTCGCCACCAACCGTGGCCAGGTAGACAAACCAGGCGCACGCAGGCCCGAGCAACACCGCGAGCATGCGCCGCTGTCTTGGTTGCCCGAGCAGGCAGAGGGCGCCAAGGGTGGCGATCGCGATGCTGCCGATCGCGACCCACGTGCAGAGCCCGACGTAGTCGAGCCCCGCGGACCAGACTTCGGCGCCGAACTCGACCTTGACGTGGGCGGTGTTCGGCACGATGTCGCCGTAGTAGGCGAGGCGGAACGCGAGCTGGCCGAGGTAGGCAGCGGCTGGCAAGGCGCCAAAGGCGACGGCGCGCCAGACCGCGCCGAGGAGGCCATGCTGGAGATGCCCGAGAACGAGCCCGAAACCGGTGGTTGCCGCCCAGAGCGCGCCATCGGGACGCGTGAGGCACAGCAGCGCAAATGGCAGCCCCGCCTTGACGAGTGCCGTCGTTCTGGACTGTTCGTCGCGGAGCAGGCGCAGTAACGAAAGGCCACCCCAGACGAGCCACAGCATCACCATCGGCCCTTCCAGACCCGCCAGCGTCCACGCCATCACGGGTGAGGTGGCGGCGAGCAGCAGCGGAGCGATGCCGGCGAGCATGGCCGTGCGCGCATCGTGGGGCCGCACCGCGCGCGCGAGCAGCACCAGCGCCAACGTGGTGCACGCGCCGCCGAGGCAACGCGCGGCCGTCACCAGATCGATACCGAGCCCACCGAGCGCCGCGCACGAGAGCACCCACAGCAGGTTGCTATAACCCTCGACGCGTTCGCCGGCCGTCCACGTGAGGCCGTGTCCCTCGACGAGGCGCTGCGCATAGCGCAGGCTGATGAACGAGTCATCCGAGAAGAAGGGCCACGCCCAGCGCGCCTGCACCGCGGCGAGCACCAAGGCCGGAATCGCCGCCGCCACGGCGATCCCATAGGACCGCCGCGCGGACTTCTCGGTGGTGGGGGTGATGGTGGAGCTCAGCAAGGCGGGGCGCATGCTATCGGAACGCCCCCGTCTCGCTCACGAACCAATCGTGAGGTGCACGGCGCTCGAGAGGCCGATCGGCACGGCGGCCGACGGGCTCGGATCGAACAGCAGGCCCTGCGCGTAGACATTCACACCGAGCAGCCACGCCCCAAGTGGGAGCGAGAACGGGAACATCGTCGGCTGGCCAGGACCTGCCCAAGGGCTGCCAAACAGGGTCGCCGCGGACCCCGGCGCGATCAGCAGTTCGCCCGGCACGTTCGGCCCGCTCATGCCAAACCCAGGCTGCGCGCTGCCGCACGGATATGCAGCGTCGGGCAGGAGCGCCAGCGCCAGCACGGGCAGCGAACCCACGGCCTGCGTGCCAACCGGGTTGGTGATTCCGAGCATCATCGTCGTGCCGACCGCGGGCCGTCCCTGCGAGGTCAGGCTGCCCGCCGGGTTGCCGCTGCAGCCATACGGAACCGCCGTGCCGAGGTGGATGCCGGGCACGCCATCGATCTCGACGCTCTGCGCGATCGCGTCCGGCGTGCCGGCGCGGTGGTCGGTCCACGCGAGTAGCGACACACCGCTCGCTGTCGTGGCGATCTGCAGGCGCAGCTTGTCACTCGCGAACGTGCACGCGTCGGTCGCTGGCGTCCACCGTGGGCTGCCCGTCGCATCGAGGCCAAACAGCAGCACCTTCTTCTGATTGAGGCCGAGCGACTCTTCGAGCACCGAGACGGCAAAACCATCGCCGAGCGCAGCCGCCACCGGCGCAAACTTCACGACGGTGTTGATCGGCAGCAGCGTGACGCCCGAGTTGCCCCATGCAAGGCCACCGACCGCATCGATCTTCTGCGCGAAGAGGCCCCATTGGCTCTGCGCGAGGTTGCGTTCGTTCCACGCGACAAACGTCTCCTGCGTCGCCGCGCGGTAGACGATGGCCGGATCAAACTTGCTGCCAGCGCTGGTCGACACGTCGATGCCGTTGTGCGCGAACGCTTCGCTGCCGTTGGCGAGCAGGTGCTGCACGCGGCACGAGAACGCCTGGCCGACCGCGAAGTGCCACGCCAGCACGGCCCCGCCAGCGCCATCCGCGCGCAGGCGCGGCTGGTGCGCGATCGGCACCGAAGCTTGATCGAACGCGGCGAAGCGCGTGCCGCCGTTCCACAGCGCGGTGCCCGCGGCGTCGAACTTCTGCACGTGGATGTGTTTGTTGCCCGAGAACGACAGCGTGCGCACCCAGCTGATCACGCACGAACCGTTGTCCGCGGCGACGATTTCGCAGAACGCCGGCGTTGACGAAGGATCGCCTTGCGTCGCGATGCCATCCCCCGGAAAGCGCGGGGTGCCACCACGATCGAGGCGCTGCAGCTGGATCGTCCGCAGGCCCGTATTGGCCCAGGCAAACACGAAGTCGCCATCGCTGGCCTCACAGATGCGCGGATTCGGTTCGTAGTCGCTGTTGTTGGACAGCGCGATGCCGTTGTTGCCCCACACGAACGTGCCAGCCGCGTCGATGCGGTACGCGTAGATGTCGAGGTCACCGCCGGCGCGCGTATCCGTGAACGCGAGCACGCAATGGTCGTCGCTGTCGCAGATCAGGTCCCAATCGACGAGCGAAGTCGACTGTGGGTTGTTGCTGACGAGCAAACCGCCGTGCGGCCACTGTTCGGTGCCGTCCGCGGACAGGCGCTGCAGGTAGACCGCGTAGCCGCCACTGCGGCTGTCGAACCAGCCGAGGTAACAGCCGCCATCGCTCGTCGCGGCGATCTTTGGCAGCACCTGCTCGCCGGGGCCGTCGCCGATCGAGAGGTTCTGGCTCGGGTTGCTCGACCACTGCGCCGCGAGCGCGGTGGGGAGCACGAGAATGGTCGAAAGGCCGAAAGCGAGGCCGGCGAGCGTGGAGCGGGTCATGGGTGCGGACACATTACCAGTGCCGAGGCTTTGGCACACTGACGCCGCACCGCATGCTTGTGGAGTGTCTGCGCTACCTAACGCATGACCAGGGGCAGCACGGCGTGTTGGCTTCTCACGACTGGAACGCCGCCAGCCATCGCGCACTCGCCAAACGCGGCACCATCACAAGTCAGTGTTCCACTGGTGGTGCTCTCCTGATTGACCGTGCGACCACCCTTCTCCTTGAAGTCCCCTTGCGCCTGCACGTTCTCGAAGCGGAACGTGTGACCGCCACTTACCAAGGTGCTGCCGAGTGTGGTTGCTATGCGCGAGGCGGACCCGCGCATGCTGGGCAAGGTGCTCAGGCTTTGCGCGGAGACGCTGGTCATCGTGTGGGCCTCCTGCACCTTGACCTCGAACCCCTCACCGCGAAGTGTGCCAGCCATTTCGTAGCGAGTCTGCAGTTCGTGGCCGTGGAGGTCGCGCGTGCCGCCAGTGGCTCCGGTGGCCTGCAGGTGGATCTCGGTCGGGCAACCGTCGAACGTCGCCTTGCCGTCGATCTTCACGGTGAAGGAATTGCCGTCGTAGCGCATGTCGAAGTCCCCTTCCGCTTCACCTTGGATCGAATGATGGTAGGTGAGCACATGGGGCGACAATAGCCAGGCGGTAGCGTCAGCCGCCGAGGCATTGCCTTGGGCGTTCTTGAGCACGAATTCATGGCGCTGGCTGCCCATCAGCACAACGAGTCGGTCCGTGGGCTGGGCCGCATAGGTGGCCTGTTCGCCAACCACGCGCAACGTGCCGGTGCTCACGATGCGGCCGGTACCTTGGGCTCCGGAGAGCGCTGTAGCCGCGTAGACTGCACCGACCACCACGGCTCGCGAACCGAGGGCACTGGTAGCGATGAGCCGGGGTGCACCGAAGGCGATCGCTAGACCTTTGGGCGCAGACACCTGTCCTGCGGGAGAGGGCTCCAATGGTGCAGGGTTGGTGTTTGGATTGGCGGGATTGCCCGGCGCCGTGGTCGCGGAATTGCCGCAACCGCTTGCCAGCACGAACAGCACGAGGGTGAGGTGTCGCATGCATTGCGCACGATATCGCGTCAGCGGCGCGCGCGCTTGCGCAACTGTTCGCGGACAGGCTCCAGGGCCGCGCAGTTCGGATAGGGCACGAGGGCTGCCTTCAAATGCTGGAGCACCTCCCGCATGGCCGCCGGATGTGCTTCGCCGGCACGCTGCAGGAACCCAGCTAGAAACGTGCCGGCGCCTTCACTCTGTTGCGCAGCGATCGCGGCCAACCATTCGCGCATCTGCGTAGAAGACCCTGCTTCGACCCGCTTCCAGACCGCAGGTTCGATCTCCTCGAGCACGTGCAGCAAAGTCGGGTCCGGATGCAACTGGGCGGCGAGCAGCGCCTCGTTGCCTTGCAACGCATCCTTGCTGCGAAGGAAGTCGACCAGCAGCGGCAGGTCCTTCTGGATGCCGTAGCGCGCGAGCGCGATGTGGGCGCTTCGATCGCCGCCCTTGGCGAGGTCGCGCAGGGTGTGCAGCATGCCGTCGCGCAGTTTCAAAGTGCGCAACAAGCCATCGCGCGCGGCCAGCTGGCTCTTCTGTTGCACGAGGGTCTCAGCGAGATCGAGCCACTGTTCGTCGCTGAGCAACTTGCGTTCGCGCGCGAGCTCGATGAGCACATCGCCAAACCGCTCCTGCGCTTTCACGCAACCGCGGAACGTACCGACCTCCTGCAGGTCGGCGGCATGGGCGCGCAACACCGCGAGCCAGTCGACCTTCTCCTTCTTGTCGGCCAACGCGCGCGCCGCGTAACCGCGCACGATCGGGCTCTTGTGCAGGAGGCGTGTGATCAGTTCCTCGCGCGTGGCGAGATCGCGGAACTGCTCGTAGGTGCGGTAGGTCGCCGACTTCTCGCCACCATCGCCGATCGCCTCGTCATCGAGCGTCTCGGCCTTGGCGAGGGTGTCGGTGAGTTCGGCGAGGGTTTGAGCTGGCACGATGGCTGGGATGCAGAGCAGCAGGAAGGAGGGTAGGAGTCGCATGGTCGGTCTCGTGGGCGGCGCGCCAACGTCGGCCTACTGTAGTGGTTCCCGCGAAGTTCTGGGGGCACATCGGGCTAGACTGCGCCATCGCATGAAGCGCCTCGAAGTCCTGGGTTGGTGGTTCAACGAAGAGGCGCCAACCGGCTTGCCGAGGCCCCACTTGTTGGTGGGCGCGTGGGCCGCGGACGAACGCGCGGCCGTGGCTGCGTACCTGCGCGCCGGCAAGGAACTCGTTCGCTTCCCCGAGCCGTCGTTCTGCCGCTTCGCGTGTGGCGAGACCGAGATGGGCCACGCCGACCTGACCGATGGTCGCTACGTGTGGCCAGAGGGCCTCGTGCACTACATCGAACGGCACGATGTGCAGTTGCCTGAACAGTTCGTGACACACGCGTTGGCGCACGGGGCGGCGATGCCCGCGTTTGCCATGCCGAAGGCGAAGTTCGGCCTCTACGACACTGCGCCATGGCTGGCATGGGGGCGAACGCGCGGTGCGTGCCTCGATCTGGATGGCTGGGAGATTCCTACGCTCGACGTGCTTGATCGCATTGCCGCGGATCTAGGTGCCGTGCCGCACGAAGCGATCCTCGCCTGCCGCGGTGCCACGCGCGAAGTCCTGCTCGCGGTCGGGGGCGGGGCCCTCGAAGTGCACCAGCTGCGCGCGGGTGGTCACGCGCCGCAGCGGTTTGCCGGTTGGCACGAATGGCCCGTGGCGGGTGTCGGGGCGAAGCGCAGCTCGGATGCGCCAAAACCGCCCGATCGGCCCGGCAAGGGAGCGACGATGGATGCGTTCTTCGCGCAGTTGCGCAAGAAGCACGGGCTCGACGAACCTACCGTGTAGGCCAGCAGCTTGTTGCCTAGGCATGTTTTGACGGGAGCCCCGCACTCTTACGGGCCTTTCGCTTGATGGTCCTGAAATCCAGCGCGCCACCGTCGCCGCTTTGCTCGCCTTCGATCAGTGCGTTCTTCAGCGATTGCACGCGTTGCTCGTACTCTTCCAAGAGGCGGAGGCCCGAGCGAACGACCTCGCTGGCGGTGCCATACCGGCCAGCCCGGATCTGTGCAGAGATGAACTCTGCGAAGTGGTCTCCGAGAGTGATGCTCGTGTTCTTGGCCATTGCTGTACCTCTGGTCTGACAGAGAGTACCATAGGATGGTACGCTAGTCGAGTTGGCACGGCAGATCTCCTCCGTTGGCAGGAGGAAGGGGTAGTCGAAGTTGTGGCTGTGCGGTGGATGGATCAATGCATGACTCCGCCCGGCGCATCGACGCGCCATGGCAGATGCTCTGTGCGTGGAAAGTGCCAGCGGTTACATGCCGACCTGAGAATTGTGCGGCGAGTCGGCAGCCCTGTTTTTTGGATCGCCTACCCCCGCGGCGAGCCCTGCGGCATCTTCTCGGCATGTTGTCCCACGTGGCAAAGCCCGCAGAGCATGCTCCCGAGCCCGGGGCCTCGCTCGTGCCCCACTTGGCCGCGGTACGCCGCTACCTGCGCTTCCTCGGGGCCGAACGCGCTGACCTCGACGACCTGGTGCAGGAAGTGCTGCTGGCAGCGGTGCGATCGTTCGCCGCTGTGGAGCCGACCTTGCCGTGGTTGCTCGTGACGGCTCGCAATGCGCTGCGGCAGCATCTGCGCCGGCTCGGGCGCCGGCACGAAGTTGCGGATCTCGATCGACTCGATGCGGCGTGGGCTACGCAGATGGGGGATGACGCCGGCCAATCGAAGCGGGAAGCCCTGGTTCTGTGTCTGCAGAGTTTGCCCGAACGTTCGCGACGGGCCGTGTTGTTGCGGTATCAGGAGGGGCTGTCGCGGGAGGCGATCGCTGCGCAGACGGGGCTCGGTGTCGAAGGGGTCAAGTCCTTGCTGGAACGTGTGCGAGCCGCGCTCGCAGGGTGCATCGAACGGAGGGTTCGCCATGAGTGAGTCACTGTTGCAGGACGACGAACTGCGGTTTGTCGATGTATTGCTCGAAGAGGTGCTCGAAGAGGAACCCGCAGCGGTCGCGCCGCGTACGGTACTGACAGCGCCACGGCGCACGCCTTGGCTCACCGCGGCGATCTTCACTCTGGGTCTCGGTGTGCTCGTCGTTGCATCGTGGTTGCAGCGTGCGGAACGGGTGAGTCTGCAGGAGCGTTCCCCGGGCCCGGAGCTGCGTCGTTTCGTGCCGAAGGATGCCGCCGGTCTGGCGGACTTCTTGCGGCAGGTGACGCGCGTTCGTGTGCAGCCGCTGCATTCCTTTGGTCTAGACATTCTGCGCGAGTTCCACTCTTTGCCCGGTGGTGAGGCCGAAGAGTCTTCGGTTGCCAGGCTCGGGCCGTTGTTGCAGGGCTGGGATGCTTGCGGCGAAGTGGCCCCGAAGGAACCGCTGGTGCGAGTGCGCTGTTTTGGTGCGGATGGTCGTTGGCTCGAAGCCCGGTACGTGGAGCCGAGTTGCCTGTTCATTGGCAACGCGGCTTGGACTCCTCCCGCCGGCGGTGTCCGCATGCTGCGAGAACTTGCCGAGAAGGCGCAGCAGAACCTGCAGGCGACCTATGCCCGCATGGACACCCCCGAAGCGCTCCGTGCGTTGCCTGTGACCATCGAGTTCCTGGCGGTGACCAACATCTCCGCTGAGGTGCTGACGCGGGAGCTACCGCGGCTGCAGGCGCTGCGCGCGTTGCACGTAGATCTCTTGACGGACGCGTTGGCGTCGATGCTTCCGCGGCTGCCTGCGTTGCGCGAACTCGAGTGTTATGAGAACCGCGTGACCGAGGCGGGGTGGGCGAGCCTTGCACGAATTGCCACCTTGCGCCACCTGCGGGTGTTTGGGGCGTTGGACACGTTGACGCCCGAGTTGCTGATCAAGGTTGGTGAGCAGCTGACTTCGTTGAGTTTGCCAGGCGACTCGGAAAACGGATTCCGGGTATCGGTGCACCAGGCCGATGCGATCCGTCGCCTCGTGAAGCTCGAGGAACTGTGTCTGGCCGTGGACTTCGGAGCGGCCAAGGGCTGGTCAGGGGGCATCGGCGCGTCGGAGATCGATCGGTCGCCGCCGGAGCTGCTCGCGTCCATTCTCGCGTTGCCAGCTCTGCGTCGGATGGAGTTTGCAGCCCGCAACTGTGAGCATGCAACGCTCTGGCCGGAGTTTGCAAAAGCCCGACTTTCTAGCCTGCGCATCGCCAGTGGCAGGATCGATGCGCGCGCAATCGCCGTCTTCGCAAGCATGGCACAGTTGCGCGAGCTGGACCTGCGCGAGTGCATGCTTGGGGTGGTGGATTCTGAAGCGCTGCATGCTATGACGCAGTTGCAACGCCTCGACCTTCGCCAGACGGGGGGGAGCGCAACGTCGTTGGCGGGCGTGCGCAAGGCCCTGGGCAAGTGCGAAGTTGCAGGGGACCCAGGCGTGAGCACGATTACTCGCCCACCGCTTGGCCGAGCTCCCATGTGGCGGGAGCACTGGTAGGACACGGCAGGCTGGGGTCTGGCGAACCGCCGGCGGAATCAACGGCGCAACGCTTCGTGCGAACGCGCGGCGCCCGTCTGGGCGATCTCAAGGGTGCCGCTGATCTCGGTGTGCTCGAAGTGGCCTTTGCCTTCTGGACCCGTGAACGTGAAACCCGCTTTGTCGTAGCGAACTTCGACTGCGCCGATGATGACGTGGCCCCAGCGTTCGCCGATCGTGCCGCGGTAGCCGCGATGGCCCGGGAAGAGGATTTTGCAACCGTCCCGTTCGAGCACCGTGGTGTTCTCGTCGCAATACAAGGTGACACCGCGCGTGGCGCCCTCGGTCGCCACCGTTGCGGTGGTCCGCGTCGTGATCTCCGCCGGTATGTGCATCTGGATGTGCTGCGAGGCGCAAGCCGTGAAGACCAGGACGAGCGGAACCAGCTTGGTGGTGCGTGGCATGGGGATCGCTTCTACGGGATGGGCGCTGGATTCTGTGGCTTCGGGAAGAACTCCGTTGGGCTAATGGCTGGGATTGTGGCTGGGTCACGACGATGTCACGTCGGGCCGTCTGCTACAGTTTGCGGATGGTGTGCTTGTTGCGCGGACTCGTATGGCTGCTAGGCGCTTCCCTCGCGGCACAGACCGTTCATACGGTAGGCCCCGGCGGCTTCGCGCAGATCCACGAGGCCATTGCCGCGGCATCGCCGAACGACGTGATCCAGGTACACGCGGGCACCTACGAGGCATTCACGCTCGACAAGCCGCTCGTGATCACCGCGTTACCGTCACCACCCGGCCAGATCGTGCAGGTGATCAACCCGTCGATGTTCACCGCCGACGTGACGGTGTTTCGACCGCCGGTTGGCACGTGCGCCTACGTGACCAATCTCCATTTTCGCAATATGTGGTTTCACTATTGGAGCATGGATACGAGTGTCGAGCTCGGCACGGTGTGTTTTGAGGAATGCACGTTTGAGGGCAATCCTGGGTCAAGGCAGGCGGCTTTACGGGTGCAGGATGCCGAGGTGCAAATGCGGCATTGCCTCGTCAAGGCGCAGCCGGGGCCAGATTGCGTCAATACCGGGCTCACCGTGACGAACGGAGCCGCGTTCCTTGTCGATTGTGTCGTGTTGGGTGCTAGTTTGACGCACAAGGCGAGTTTCTCGGGTGGTGCGGCAATCACGTGCACGGACAGTGTGCTGCACCTCGTTGCAAGTGATGTCGCGGCGGGCAGCAGCAGTGGCATTGCCTGCGTCTCGGCATTTGTAGGCGGCCACGGTGTCGTCGTGCAGGGCAACAGTCTCGTGTGGATCGCAGACTGCACGATCCGCGGTGGCAATGGTTATTGCGCGGCGGGCGGGGACGCGCTGCACAACAGCTCCACGGTGCCTGTGCAACTGGCGCGCACGACGCTGAACGCTGCGCCTGGCAATCCGCCGGGGCTCGCCGTCTTTGGGCCGGCGCAGCCGGTGAGCCTGCTGGGGCTCACTGGCGGCACGGTGGGCCTTGCGCGCGGACAGACGTGGAGCGCGAACTACCGCACCGAGCCGCTATGGCCGGTGGTTGTGCTGTTGGCGCCCGAGGTGTTGGTGGCGAGTTCGCCGTTGGTGCACGAACGGCTGCTGCTGCCGGTGCCGGGGGCCGTTGCGTTGGCGCTGTTGTTGGCCGATGGGCAAGGTAACGCACCGCTGCAGGTGCCCGTGCCAGCGTTGGCGAGTCTGCTGCACCAGCGCGCCTACGTGCAGGCGTTCAGTGGGCTTGGTTTGCCGGTGCTGACCCAGCCGGTGCTCGGTGGTGTCATTCGCTGAGCGGCGTGTCGGCGGGTTGCCGGGGCGCGCTGCGAAGTCGGCCTTCGCGCCTTGAGACCGGTGCGGTTCTGCTATTCGGCGATCTGGAAGCGTTCGACCAGCGTGCGCAGGTCGCCGCTGTGCTCCGAACTCTGCGACGCGGTGGCGGCGAGTTCTTCGGCGCTCGCCGCACCGGATTGGATGCTCACATCGACGTCGGCGAGGTTGCCGTTGATGCGCTGCAGTTCCTCGGCTTGTTGGCCGGCGCTGCTGCTGATGGTGCTCAGGTGCCCATCCACCTGTTCGACTGCGGACATCACTTCCTGCAGCATGGTCGCCAGCGAACGCGCCACTTCGGCGCCGCGCTGGGCACCTTCGCGGGACCGCGTGATGATCACGCCCGAGGTCCGCGCCGATTCAGCGCTGCGCTTGGCGAGGCTGCGCACTTCTTCCGCGACCACCGCAAACCCCTTGCCCGC
>JADZDL010000116.1 GCA_020851075.1 Planctomycetota bacterium
TACCTTCGTCGCCAACGCCTCGGTCGCCGATCGCTTCGGCGCCTGCGTGCCCAACGCCATC
The DNA here is from genome assembly GCA_020851075.1 of Planctomycetota bacterium. GTDB lineage: Bacteria > Planctomycetota > UBA1135 > UBA1135 > UBA2386 > JADZDL01. Next base: position 62 of record JADZDL010000116.1, read on the forward strand.
GACCTGGAGTCGCTCGAGATCGACATCTTCACGCCGAGCACGCTCACGATGCCGACCTGTGCCGGCGGTGCGATCTTCGTGCCGACGCTGCTCTTCACGACGGAAACGCTGACGGGCGGCGCCATCCTGAGCACTGCCGGCGGCGGCCAGATCTACACCATCGCGGGTGGTCGCGTCGGCACCCAGTGTGGCGCCGGCCCGACGCTGGGCAACCAGGTCGGCCTGCGTCCGGTCTCGGCTGCGCTGGGTGTGCCGAGTTACCTGAACGCCCTCGCCAGCACGCGCATCTTCACCTATGCCGCGGAAGCCAAGCAGGCGCAGATCCCGGCCTTCACGCCAGCCCAGATCGACTTCAACACGCCCGGCTTCGCCACGTGGGTGTTCATGACCTTCGCGCCGACCGGCCCCGGCGCCGTCGCCCCCTCCACGCCGTTCGCCTGGGGTTTCCTCGGCTTCCCTGACTACTACATGGTGCCGAACTTCATGGGCACGATCCCCGGCGGCTTTGGCACCTACACCAGCCCGGCGATCCCGTTCGTCTGCGACCTCGTGTTCCAGGGTGTCACGATCACGACGGCTGGAACGATCGAAGCGAGCACGCCGACGATGGTTGAGGTCTTCTAGACCCGTCGGGCAGGGCTGAGCAATCGCGGCAGCAGTGCGCACGAGCAGCACGCCCGCGGAAATCCCCGAACGCGAACGCCATCGCGCTCGCTGCTGGTGACGGAGCGGCGCCGCCCCACACGCGGTGGCAACGGCGAATAGGCCCCGCGCGGCCCCGCTCCCAATCCCGAAGCCCTCGCACCAGCCATGCCCAAACTCGCGTTCCCCATGCTCTTCTGCGGCCTCTCCGGCCTCGTCGGCCTCGCGCAGCCGCTGCTCGCGCAGCGCCAGTTCGCCGAGACGGTGAAGACCTACCTGCCGTTCGCGCGCGACTCGAGCCGCTCGATCACCGCCGCCGACCTCGACGGCGACGGCGACCGCGACCTCTTGGTCGGTAACAACGAGATCATCGCCGGGGCGCAGAACAAGCTGTTGCAGAACGACGGCCACGGCGTGTTCACCGACGTGACCGCGAGCCACCTGCCGTCCGGCTTGTGGTCCAGTGACGGCATCGCCATCGGCGACGTCGACGGTGATGGTGACCTCGACTTCGCCACTGGCGACTCCTGGCAGAACCGGCTGTTCCTCAACGACGGCCACGCGCACTTCACCGACGCGACGTTCGGGCGGATGCCGCTGCAGACCAGCGAGACGCGGCGCCTGCGCTTCGTCGACGTCGACGGCGACGGCGACCTCGACCTCGCCTGCGCCAACTACCGCCAGGAGACGCTGAGCCTCAACGACGGCACCGGCCGCTTCACCGATGTCACGGCAACCCACATGCCCGTCGATGCCGAGAGCACCTGGGAACTCAGCGTGACCGACATCGATGGCGACGGCGACCAGGACCTCGCGTTCGCCGGGCAGACGCTGCCGCGCCTCTACCGCAACGACGGCACCGGCCACTTCACCGACGCCACCGCGACGCACCTGCCCCCCAGCGCGCCGAGTTCGGGGGCGACGGTGACGTTCGCCGACGTCGACGGCGACGGCGACCGCGATCTGTTCGTCGGCCTGTGGTCCGCGCCAGCACTGCTCTTCCTCAACGACGGCACCGGCCACTTCGTCGATGCAACGGCTGGGCGCGTGCCGCCGTCGTCGACGTACCACTGGCGCGAGGCCTTCGGCGACATCGACGGCGACGGCGACCTCGATATCGTCTACTCGACGATCTACGAAGATCTCGTATTCGTGAACGACGGCACGGGGCACTTCACCGACGCCAGCGCCGCGCGCCTGCCGCGTGTGCTCGGTGCCACGCTTGACCTCGGCCTCGCCGACCTCGATGGCGATCTCGATCTCGACCTGTTCACGGCCGAAGTCAGCCAGCAGAACCGGCTGCTGTGGAACGACGGGGCGGGCTTCTTCAGCAACGCCACCCCGGAACGCCTCGAGATGCCGTGGGTACCAGCTACCGCCATGGCCCTCGGTGACCTCGACGGCGACGGCGACCTCGACCTCGTCACCGCGAGCGGCGACTACGGAGAGGCCATCGCGAACGATGCGATGCTGCTCAACGACGGCCGCGGCAACTTCCTGCCAGCACCAGCCGCCAACTTCCCGGCGGTGCTCGACGACTCGCGCGCCGTGGTGCTCGGCGATGTCGACGGCGACGGCGACGTCGACCTGGTGTTCGGCAACTTGGGCACACAGAGTCGACTGCTGTTGAACGGCGGCGCTGCGAACTTCAGCGACGCGACCGCGACGCACCTGCCGGCCGCGACCCCGCGCACGACCTCGCTGGCCCTCGTCGACGTCGACGGCGACGGCGATCGCGATCTCGTGCTCGGCAACCTCGGCGCGCGGTCCAGCCTCTACCGCAACGACGGCACCGGCCACTTCACCGACGTCACCGCGACCCACATGCCCAACGTGGCGTATGAGACCCGCGCGATCGTGGTTGGCGATCTCGACGGCGACGGCGACCAGGACCTCGTGCTCGGCAACGGCCTCGCCAACCAGGAACAGGAGAGCGTCTACATGAACGACGGCACGGGCCACTTCACGGACGAGACGGTCGCACGGGTCAACGAACCGTACATCCTGCCGACGGCGAGCCTGCAGATCGGCGACCTCGACGGCGACGGCGATCTCGACATCCTGGTCGGCAACAGCGGCATCGGCCTCGGCCGCTTCAACCGCCTGCTCGAGAACGACGGCACCGGCCACTTCACGGGCCGCGACCTGGTCTACGACTACTACAACACCTTCGCCATCGCCTTCGCCGACGTCGACCTCGACGGCGACCTCGACGTGTTCTGCGGCGACAACGATCACTACGACAAGCTCTACGTGAACAATGGCAATGGCGCGTTCGCGAACGTCACGTGGCCGCGTATGCCATCGACGCGCGACCAGACCGCGTCGTTCGCAGTCGGCGACGTCGACGGCGACGGCGACATCGACCTCGTGCGCGGCAGCGATTGGAAGATCGCCAGCCTGCTCGTCAACCACCACCGCCAGATCGAAGCGCCCCGCCTGCCGAAGCTCGGCTCGCAGTGGACGCTCCAGGTGACGGCGAAGCCGGGCTACGCGACGACGACGCAGCTCGCGATCCCGTTCGTCGGCACCGCACCAGCCGCGGTCCCGGTGCCGCCGATCGGCACGCTCGGCGTCGATCCGGCCGGGCTCTTGGTGTTGCCCCTGCTGCTGCTACCGGCCCCGACCGGCACCGCGTCCCTGCAGCTCGCGCTGCCGAACTCGCCCGCCTTCGCCGGTCTGGAGCTGTTCTGTCAGGCGCTCGTGCTGCACAGCCCGAATCTCGCCGATGCGCGCTTCACCAACGTGCTACGCGAACGGCTCGTGCGGTAGCGCTGTTCAGACTCGCCGCGGTCTCAGTCCCCGATCCGCAGCGACAGCGCCCCCGACAACGATGCGCCGTAGACCGGCCCGCCGTCGAGCACCACCGCCTGCGAGTGCACCAAGACCCCACGCAGCCCCAGCGCCGCGGGAATCGGGAACGGCACCGACAGTTCGCCGCGCGCATCGGTGACCCCGGCGAACACCGCGTCGACGGTGATCTTCTGGTCACAGCCCGGCGCGTAGTTCACGAGCGCAGTCGAGAAGCCGTAGGCGACGAAGGCCAGCGTGTTCGCACCGCCCTCGACGTGCACGAGCGGCGTGCGGCCGATCGCCGGCGCGCCGAACGAACGCAGATCCGGGCGGTTGCCGCACGATTGCGTGGCGACGACCGCGTCCGCGGGTGTCGGGCCGTAGACGTACAA
>JADZDL010000117.1 GCA_020851075.1 Planctomycetota bacterium
CTCATGCGCGACCTGCCTTCTGCAGCAGGTTGCGGAAGTCGTTGAGGCCCGGGGTCGCGCGCTTCGCGGCGGGCATTGCCGGGGGCGTCGGGATGCGCGATGGCGGTGGCACCGCAGGGCGCGGAATCAGCAGGTTGCGCGGCGTTGCACCTTCGTCCTCGTCGGCGGCGGCGGCAGCCGCGGCAGCGGCAGCCGCAGCGGCGTGCCCGGCGGCCGGGTGGCGGGCCAGCACTTCCGCTTCGTCCGCGAGACGTTCGGGCAGCTTGCCGCTGTCGAGCAGCACGAGACCACGTTCGTGTTCGCCGATCAGCAGGATGCGATCATCAAACTCGATGGCGTGCACGGCCTGGCGGGCCGAGAGGCGCAGGGTTTGCCGGAGTGAGGCCAGCTGCGAGCCCCGGGTCGGGGTCGCACCGCCGCGCAGCTTGCGCAGCACCATGACCGCGACGGCGCCGAGCAGGAGCACGCCAACCAGCGCGCTGCCCATCTGCATGAGGTCAGGGCTGCGGGGCGGGGTGATCGTGAGCCGGTTCGGGCGAGTGGTCGGCGCCGTTTGCTCCGCTTCCGCGGCTGGCGGCGGCACGCTGACTTCGGGCGTGGCAGCGCGGTTGTTCGTGCCGCTCTGCATCGACAGAGGGCCGAGTACGACCAGCAGCGCCACGGCGGGGGGGATCAGCAACCACTTCGGCATTGACTTCATGGGGAACCTCACGGCTCCTTGGAAGCACCGGGCGTGCCAACCTCCAAAGCACTACATGTTGTGGTTGGCGGGCCCCGAGGCACTACGAAGTGCCGACGCATCGAGCAGCAGTGTTGTTGCGGCGTACGACACTTCCGAGCTGGCCCGCGGGCGTGCTACCCTGCGTGGCATGGTGCGTTCTCCGTTCGACGAGCTGGTCCACCGCGTCAACAACCTGCTGGGCACCATCGAACTGCAGGGCGAGGTGGCAAGGCTCGACGGCACTCTGGAGGCGCACGCCGAGGCGCTGCGGCTCATCGTCGAGTCGGCGCGCCGCACGTTGGCGGAGATGCGCGAATTGCAGGCCGAAGTCCGGCGCGCGCGCACGGACTGAGCATCGCCAGCCTGGTGGCTCACGACTCCGCGGGTGGCGGCGGTGGCGGCGCTTCGCCGAGCATCGAGTCGAGCTTCTGCGACAGCTGTGGCTCTTCGCACGGGAAGCCGAGGATCGCGTCGGCGCGCGACAGGAAGGCCTGCGTCACGCGTTGGCGCGAAGGATGATGCAGCAACAGCACGACCTTCGTGCCCGTGCCAAACTCCTTGATGCGGCGACACCAGTCGAAGCGGCGGTCCTCGCCAGGAGGAGCGTCGAGCAGCACGATCTCGTTCTTGTGGGCGGCAGGATTGGGGATCTCGCCCTTGCCATGCCGGCGCAATTCGAGGCCGACGCGGCGACAGCTGCGCCGCAGCACGCGGAACACTTCGAGGCTCGTTACGAACGCCGCCAACGTGCCACGGATCGGCGCGGCAGGAATGTCCTGCAGCCCTTCTTCGTCGAGGCGGGCGCCAGGCGTGGCGGGCTTGGCGGCGGGCGCCGCAGCCGAAGCGACCTCGGCTTCGCCGGTCTCCAGCGGCCCCTTGTTCCACGCTTCCGCGGTTTCGAAGTCGGTGATGAGGTACCCGGTCGATTCCGGGAAGTCGCCCACCTTGAGCTTGAAGGTCAACGCGACGATGGCGCCACCAGGCAACATGCCATCCTTGTCGAGACCCGGCTTGATGACGCCATGGTCCTGGAGGCGGATGTCGATGTTGCCGAGTGCTTCGCGCAACACGTTGCCCATGCCAGAACACAGCACGTTGCCGAGTTCGCCAAACGCTTCCGCGTCTTCGCCCTCGATGTTGCCCTTGGCGCGCCGCTGCTGGATGACGTCGTCCGGCGTCATCATCAGCATGCCGGCCATCGCCACGGCATCGGGAGCTTCAAACACCGTGTAGAGCGTCTTGCCGGCAAACCCCTTGTCGAGGGCGCCGCGCGCCACGGCACAGGTCTTCTGCAGGGCTCCGACGAGCGATTCGCTGTCGAGGACTTCAACCTCACCTGGACGGATTACCAGCTCACGCCCGACCAGCGAACCCAAGGTTTCGCCGATCGCGCTGGTGAGCATGGCGAAGAGCCTGCGCAGCTCCTTGCCCGTTCCCTGCTTGAGGGTGGATCCAGCCATTGCCGGACTTCTCAGTGCTTGGATTCGAAGTGGATGCCGACGTCGAGAACCTGGCCCTCGACGGTGACGCGGACGCAGGATCGCAAGGAGCCTTCGTGCTCCGAGTTCACCCGCACCTCGCCATTATGGATGACGTTTGGCACGGACAGGTCCATCTGGTTGCCATTGGCGACCCAGGCGTTCTTGAAGTTGCCGCTGAGCATGTTGACCAGCTCACCGAAACCGTCCGCAGCTTCGGAGAAGCTGGCGAGTTCGCTGGGGTCCATCATGAGCATCTTCGCTGCGATGGTGCGCGCGAGCTGCTCAGTGGTCCGGACCACGAAGTTGCCGGAGCGGGTGCCGGTGAAGCCAAGCAGGCCCACAACTTCACTCTTGAAGCTCGATTCGATCTCCGGGACGACTTCGATGTTGTCCGGAGTCATGAAGACCATTGTCTCCAAGATCTCGCGGGCCGAGTTCTGCAGGCTCTCGACCAGATGAGGTTCCAGGGTTTGGATCGCCATTTCCTCTCCTACGGTTTGGTTCAGAAGTGCCTTGCGGTCACTTCAGGAACGGTCCAATGACTTCCTGGATCTTCTCGGGCGTGAACGGCTTCTTCAGATAGCCCTTCGCCCCGCGACTCATCGCTTCCTTGACGACTTCTTCGCTGCCTTCCGTCGTGATCATCACGATGGGTGGCGGCGTGCCGAGTTTGGCGGCGACGGCCTTGACGAAGTCGAGGCCGTTCATGTTCGGCATGTTCACGTCGGAGAGGATGAGATCAAACTTCTCACCTTCGACGGCCTTCATGCCTTCGACGCCATCTCCGGCTTCCTTGAAGTCGGCATTCTCGATGCCAGCCTGGCGGATGCCCCGCATGATGATCTTCCGCATCGTCGCAGAGTCGTCGACGATCAGTACGTTCTTGGCCATGGTGTTCTACTTCCTCTGATGGTGCTTCACTGTCTTCGCCCTGCGCTATCGGTTGTCGAGGCCGTCGAGGTTCAACAGTTCTGCATTGCGACGTAGTTCTGCGTCGACATGGGCAGTTGCAGCCGTGACGTCGGCTGCGGTCAAATGCAGGGTATGGAGAGCGTTTTCGTCGATGGCCAACGGCAGCGCCGGGAACGGGTTGCCGATCCCCGCCATCAGCACGAGCGTGTCGGCGACATGCAGGATCGCCGTCAACGGGTTCGCGGCGGCCAGTTGCTGGCCATCGTGGTGCGTGCGCACCGCCTGACGCAGTTCGCGCGGCAACAACCAGGTGTCGACGACGATGCCGGCGGCGGTCGCGTGGTCGATGCCAAACAGCATCTGCTCGGCCTGGACGTGACTTGTCGCCGTGGCGGGCACGCAGAAGGTCGCTGGATCAGCCAGCTGGCTCAGCACGATCTTGCCGATGTTGTGCAGGATGCCCGCCGTAAACGCCGTGTCGGCTTGGGCAAAGCCGCTGCGCATGGCCAGCCACTGGGCCGCCGTCGCAACCGAGAACGTGTGGCGCCACAACGTCGCCGGATCGGTGTACGGCGACTTGCGAGTCTTCGTGAAGTGGGTCGCCGAGCAACTCACGAGCACGAGCTTCACGAGGTTGCGGGTGCCCAGGTAGGCCACCGCATCCGCCACCGACAGCACTTCCTTGTGCAGGCCGTAGAGCGCCGAATTGCAGAGCTTCAGGATGCGGCCCGTCAGGGCAGGATCGGTGCGCACGAGTTCGACGAGTTCGTCGATCGAGTACTCCGGGTCGCGCACGACTTGCAGCACGCGTTGTGCCACGTGCGGCAGCGGCGGCATTGCCTTGAGGGCGCCGGTGATCTCGCTCAGTTCCCTCATCGGTGCAGTTCCGGTCGGCTATCGGCACCGCGGGGAGCAGAACTCCAGGGCTTGCAAACGCGTTGTCGCGAGGCCCTTGGTGAGGGCGGTTGCGCGCCCATTTGCGCTCAGCTCGCCGACTGCGTGCGATCGAGCTGCGCCTTCAAGCGCGCCATCACGTTGCTGTGGATCTGGCACACGCGCGATTCCGTGAGCTCCATGATCTCGCCGATCTCGCGCATCGTGAGGCCTTCGTAGTAATACATCAGGATGATCAGACGCTCCTTCTTGGTGAGGCTGCCGGTGATCATCTCGAGCGCGTCGCGCTGTTGGATCGTGTCGACGGGATCCACCGACTTGCGATCGGCGAGGATCTCGACCTTCTCCATCTCCTTCTCTTCGTCGCCGTCATCCCACTTCTCCGACAGCGAGAAGATCGTCTTCGCGTTCGCTTCCGTCTGGTGGGCCTGGAGCTCTTCCAGCGTGATGCCGAGCACCTGGGCGATTTCCGCGTGGTTTGGCGAACGGCCGAGTTCACCTTCCAATTGGCGAACAGCGCGATCGAGGCGGTGGGCCTTCAGGCGCACGAGGCGCGGCACCCAGTCCTGCGAACGCAACTCATCGAGGATCGAGCCGCGAATGCGCGTCGTGCAGTAGGTCTTGAACTTGATGCCGCGCGACAGGTCGAAACCGTTGATGGCGTCCATCAGTCCAAACGTGCCGGCCGAGCTCAGGTCGTCGAGTTCGATCGACTTCGGCAGCGTCTGCAGCACGCGCTCGGCGATCGAGCGAACGAGCGGCATGTGGTGTTCGATGAGCGTGTTGCGCAGGTTCTCGTCCCGCGTGCGCTTGTAGGTCTTCCAGATGACCTCGAGCTCGACCTCGGTCATCGCCGTGGGCGCCGTCGTCAGCGTCGGCGTAGCCGTGGCGCGACGTTCGGCGGGATTCTTCGCTTCGACGGCCTTCAGGCGCGAGGCGGGGGAGGAAGAACGCGGGGCGGAGCGGAGGGCAACGGAGGACTTGGCCATGTTCAGAACTCCAGCGGATCGACTGCGGACGGTTGGGAAGGGACTCGTTCACCCCAGGTCCGGCGACCGGTGGGGTGATGTCTGACGCCGGCTCGTAATGCGTCGAAAGGCGATTGCTGCTGACCTGCCTTCCCTTCCCCGTCTGGCGGCCGCACAAGGCGGACGCGTCGCTGGGGTTCTACGTGGGTCGATCTGTGGCCGGCGCGCCTCGTTGTTCGCCTTGGCGAACGTCGCAGGACGCGGGGAAACCGGAGAAACAGATGCGTGCCCTCGCTTCATTTCGGGAACCAGGCTGCCATGGCCGGTGGGAAACCGGCCGAAGGCCCTATGGCTTTGCGTCCCCGACTTTCGTCGGGTTTGCCTTTTCGAGAAGCATCTTGGTGGGAGCCGAGACACCAAAGATCGATGACCCTTGCGGGTCGGTGGTGCATGATCGGCTGCTTCGGCCGAGAGATTGAGCGCTATCTCTAGAAAATCTTGAGCGATTTCCCCAAGTGTCCGTCCGGCAAGGGGTTCGATGTGGAGAGATTTCCACAGATTGCCGAACTTGAGCTACCGCACCTGGATCAGCGACTCGACCCGGTGTGCGCCCAGTTTCTGGCGCCCCGGCAGGAAACACAGCTCGACGATAAAGGCGCACGCGGCGACCTTGCCACCGCAGGCTTCTACCAATTGGCAAGCTGCACCCATGGTCCCGCCGGTGGCCAGCAGGTCGTCGACGAGCAGCACCCGCTCGCCCGGCAGCACGGCATCCTGATGGATCTCCACCGCGTCGGTGCCGTACTCGAGCACGTATTCGACCCGGTTGGTCTTCCACGGCAGCTTGCCGGGCTTGCGAACGGGCACAAAGCCCTTGCCGAGCTTCATCGCCAGCGGCACGCCGAACAGGAAGCCGCGCGATTCCACCGCGGCGATCTTGTCGATGGCGCCCAGGTCGAGCGCCGCCAACTGGTCGATTGCGGCCCGCATCGCCGCGGGGGAGGCGAGCATCGGCGTGATGTCCTTGAACAGGATGCCGGGCTTCGGGAAGTCGGGAACGTCGCGCAGGAACTTGGCCAGGTCCATGCGGGGATCGTGCCGTGAAGGGCGGGCGGGCGCGAGAGCTGTGCTGACTTAGGCGAAGATGTCGTCGATGCGTTCGGCGGAGAGGATGCGTTCTGCCCAGTCCAGCAGTTGTGCCGAGCACGCGCTACGCAAGCGCTGTTCGGTTGCTGGTGACACCGTACCAAAGCGTCTCTGAAGTTGGCGTAGGAGCACGTCGGCACTTCCGTCGGACTTGCCTTCTTCGTGCCGCCGCTCGGCGAGCTCCAGGCCCTTTTGGAACCCCTCTTCTCGAAACTGATCGGCGATGGTCTTGCCCATGGTTCTTGAGTCTTGGTGGATCAATGCGGCCGCTGCCGCGAAGTGCTCACGCGGCGCTTCGAGTTGCGACGCGAGGTAGGAGAATAGCGCGATCATGCCCGATCGTCCCCGGGGGTCGTGCCAAAGGGCTGTCATCAGGTCTCGCCAGCGGCGCACGAACTCGGCGGGGTCGCGTTCGGCTGCAGGGCGAACGAACTGCAGGAGGAG
>JADZDL010000118.1 GCA_020851075.1 Planctomycetota bacterium
CTCGCCGGCCGCTTGTCGTAATAGTCGTGGCGGAATGTCTGGCGGGAGAAGCCCTTGCGGCACAACCGGCACTTGAAGCGCGGCACTGGCTCGACGCGGCACTTGACGGAGTAATAACCCGTTCTGCGATACCAGGCACCTGAGGGTGCTTGGTGCGCAGGACAAATACGACGAGGGCAACGTGGGGGAACGAACACGGCAAGACTCCGCCCGGCGCATCCTCGCGCCAAGGCAAGTGCTCTGTGCTTCGCTCCCCCTCAGCGGTTACGGAAAATTCCAAAGAAGCGCATTCTCGCCATCAGTTCAGGGAGGATCCTCTGCGTCCGCCCACGGCAGCCAATGACAGAACGCGCAACGACGGTCCGGCTCCAGGACTACACCCCGCCCTCCCACCGCGTGCTCGGCATCGAACTGCGGTTCCAACTGCACGAGAACGCGACCCTCGTGCACGCCCGCACGCAGTTCCAGCGCGACGGGGCAAAGCGGTCCCTCGTGCTCGATGGCCGCAGCTTTGTGCGCGAGAGGATCGCGATCGATGGCCGCGAACTCGCCGCGAGCGAGTTTGCCACGACCGCGACCACGCTGACCTTGCACGCCCCGCCGGACGACTTCACGCTCGAAGTGACGACGCGCCTCGATCCGGCCAGCAACACCGCGCTCGAAGGGCTCTACCTGTCGGGTGGCCGGTTCTGCACCCAGTGTGAGGCCGAGGGTTTCCGCACGATCACCTACGCGCAGGACCGCCCCGACGTCATGACGCGCTACACGGTGCGCATCGAAGCCGACCGCGGCACGTGCCCGACGCTGCTCTCCAACGGCAATCCGCAGGACTCCGGCGAGCTGCCCGATGGCCGGCACTTCGCGGTCTGGCACGACCCGCATCCCAAGCCCACGTACTTGTTCGCGCTCGCGGCGGGGCAGTACGAATCGCTGCACGACACGTTCGTTACGCGCTCGGGCCGCCGCGTAGAACTAGGCATCCACGTCGATCCGGGCGAAGGCAGTCGCGCCCACTACGCGCTCGACAGCCTGCGGCGCGCGATGCGCTGGGATGAAGAACGGTACCAACGCGAATACGACCTCGACGTCTTCAACCTCGTCGCCGTGCGCGATTTCAACTTCGGCGCGATGGAGAACAAGGGACTCAACATCTTCAACTCCGCCTACGTGCTCGCCGATCCCGAAAGCGCCACGGACCTCGACTACGAGGGCATCGAAGCCGTCGTCGGGCACGAGTACTTCCACAACTGGACCGGCAACCGCATCACCTGCCGCGATTGGTTCCAGTTGTCGCTGAAGGAAGGCCTCACCGTGTTTCGCGAACACGAGTTCTCGGCCGACATGCGCTCGCGGGCCGTGCAGCGCATCAAGGACGTGAAGCGCCTGCGCGTGCGCCAGTTCGCGGAAGACGCCGGGCCGCTGGCACACCCGGTGCGGCCGCAGAGCTACCAGGCGATCGACAACTTCTACACGGCCACGGTCTACGAAAAGGGCGCCGAGGTGATCCGCATGCTGCAGCAGGCGCTGGGCTATGACGTGTTCGCCGAGGGCCTGCAGCTGTACTTCGCCCAACGCGACGGCACGGCGTCGGTCGTGGAGGACTTCGTAGGCTGCCTCGCCGAGGCCGCGGGCCAGGATCTGTCGCCGTTCCTGCGTTGGTATGACCAGGCGGGCACCCCGGTGCTCACGGTCCGCGGCACGCACGATGCAGCGCGCGGCACCTACGCGCTCACGCTCGCGCAACGAACGCCCCCCACGCCCGGGCAACCGACGAAGTTGCCGATGCCGATTCCCCTGTGCATCGGCCTGCTCGGCGCTGCCGGGCAGCCGCTCGCAGCGCGCCTGCGAGGTTCGCAGCGTGCGCAGAAGCAGTTCGAGTACCTGCTCACGACGGCGGCGGTGACGCTGCACTTCGAAGGGATCGCCGAGGCCCCGGTGCCGTCCGTGCTGCGCGGATTCAGTGCTCCCGTGCATGTCGACTGCGATCTCACGATGGCGCAGCGGCTCGTGCAGATGGCGCACGACCCGGACCCGTTCACGCGCTGGGACGCCGGCCAGGCGCTCGCTCGTTCGGCGATGCTGGAGGCCGGTGCGAGCCAGACGACGCCACCGGGCCCGATCGCGCAGCTCGCCCGAGCCCTCACCCACGAGCTGGACCGCGCCAACGAAGACCCCGCGTTCGCGGCGCTGCAGCTGCGGTTGCCAGAACTCAGCGAACTCATGCAGCTCGCGGCCGCACCGGACCCGACGCGCTTGTTCGCGGTGCGCCGAGAGTGGAAACGCGGCCTCGCCGAAGCGCTCTATGAGCGGCTCGTCGCGATCGCCACGGCGAAACGCCCCGCCGAGTTCTCGCTCGATGCGCGCGCGGCCGGCGAACGCGCGCTGCGGGCCCAGGCCCTCGACCTGCTCGCCGAACTCGGCCCGCGCACGGCGCCGCTGCTCTGGCAGGCGTTCCAGGACGCGAGCTCGATGACCGAGACGATTTCGGCCATCGAGGCGCTGGGCCAGAACGGCAGTGAGCATTTTGAGTCCGCCCTTGCGGTGTTCTACACCCGCTGGCGTGATCGCCCACTTGTGCTCGACAAGTGGTTTGAATTGCAGGGTGCAGCACCGCGCGAGGATGCCCTGCCGCGCGTGCGCCGATTGCTCACGCATCCCGACTTCGACTTGCGCAATCCCAACCGCGTGCGCGCCCTCGTGAAGTCGTTCGCGGCGCGCAATCTCGCGGCGTTCCACGCCCGCGACGGTGGCGGGTACGAGTTCCTCGCGCAGGTCGCAACGATGGCCGATGCGCAGAACCCCGCGCTCGCTTCGCGCCTGTTGCAGCCCTTGGAATCGTGGCGGCGCCTGGATGGTGAACGCCAGCGCCATGTCGAACGCATACTGCGCCAGATGCTCGCCGAGCCGCGGGTGTCCGCGAATTGCCGCGAGATGCTCGAACGCACGCTCGCGTGACGGACGATCAGGCTGGCTGCGGTTGGCGCGGCCGGCACAACATCGCGAGCCACCCACCAAGGTCGGCAAGCGCCACTTCGCGTTCGATCGCGCCGAGTTCCTTGGCCGCGCGCGGCATACCATAGATCGCGCACGTCGCTTCGTTCTGGCCGATCGTGGCCCAGCCTCGTTGCCGCAGTTGCAGCAACGCAGCGGCGCCGTCCCGACCCATGCCCGTCATGAGTACGCCAACCCCTCGCCTCGGCAGAGTGATGCACGACTCGAACAACACCTCGGCGGCCGGCCGGTGACCGCGCCGCGGCGGCTCGTCGCTGAGCTGCGCACGCAGCACACCCTTCTCCTCGACGAGGCGAAGATGGTGGTCACCAGGCGCAAAGTAGGCAGTGCCGGGCTGCAATACGGCACCGTCGCGGGCGACCTCCAGCCTTGCACCACTGTCCTGCCGGAGCCGTTCGAGCATGGGTGCAAGAAAGTTCGTCGGGATGTGCTGCACGATCGCCATCGGCGGCAACCCCACGCCCCGCAGGGACCGGAACAGCTCCTGCAGCGCGATCGGACCACCCGTCGAGACACCCAGCGCGATCAGGCTCGGCACCGGTCGCCGCAGTTCTTCGCCGATGAGCCGTGGCCCCGGCACCCGACATGCGTCGGCCCTTGGGGTAGTGACCTGCCGCAACACGGCCGTGAGCTGAGCCGACCACCCAAGCAGGCTCTTGATGTCGGACCGGTCCGGCGAGATCACGACCTCGGCGAGGCCCGCGAGGGCATCTTCGGGCAAGTTGGCCTCACGTTCGGCCAACAGGACGATCGGGCAACCGGGCAGGCCGAGCGCCAACTTCGTCGGCCACCGCACGAGGCACGCCGCCAACGAGGCATTGGCCTGCTCGACACGCTTTGGCACATAACCCGCCGCGCGCAACCACTCTTCGAGCGTGCTGGCGGACTCCTGGTCCGCATCCACGATACCGATCGTGAACGGTCCGCCACTGGCCGTCATCGTGGCCCCGCCAATTCGGCCCGAACCTGGCGCAGCGCGCGCTCGTCGAGCACGCCGCCGTTCAGCCGTTTGATCAGCACCTTGCCCGTCGAGGCATCGACGACCACAAAACAACCACCGTCCGCCGGGCCTTCGAGGTGCCCACCGAACGTCATGCCGAGCTGGTAGGTCGCCTCCTTGATCGCTTCGGCGTTGCGCGCGCCAATATCCACCTTGCCGGCGACCATGCGTCCGCCACCGGCCATGCGCACGAGCAGTTCGCGCGGGTTGGCGCCCGTCTGGATCGCCAGGTCGCGCGCGCGTGGGGCGGCGAGGTTGGCGAAATAGCCGGGGCCCATGCCGGCCCCCGCACCCGCCGGACGCACGACGTGCGCCAGCACCGCCACCTGGTTGCGCAGATCCTGCACGATCATGCCCACGCACGAACCGAGCAGCGTGGTCAACACGCCGGGCGAACGCACGGCCGCGAGGCCGCCGATTGGAACCTGGATCACCTGCTGGTCAGGCATGCTGAGGCTCGGTGTTCTTTGGCGAGTCGTTCTTGTGCGACTCGGTCTTGTGTGGAGTGTGAGCCGCGACGCGACTCAACGCGTGTTCGGCGAAACTCGTCGGATCGAGGATGAGGGTGACCCGGCCATCACCGCGGATCGCCATGCCGGCGAGGCCGCGCACCGTCGCCAGTTCGGCGCAGAGTGGCTTGATCACGAGGTCCTCCTTGCCCAACAGCCGGTCGACGCCAAGCGCGATCTGGGTGTCGGCGTAGCCGAA
>JADZDL010000119.1 GCA_020851075.1 Planctomycetota bacterium
CCTGGGCCTGGACATCGCGAGGTTACCGAGTCCCAGTCCTTCCGACATGCTGTTGCGACTGGCTGAACTCATCCCCATCGACCGACTCTTGCGCACAGGAGAGACGCCCCGCCGCGGCCCGTGAGTGGGCGCCGTAGCGCGCCCTGCCGTCACTCCGGCCAGACGGACTCCTGCCCACACCAGCGGCGCACGGTGACGGTGCGTCAGCGCCGCAGCGTGACCGTGGTGGGACTCCTCTCGCCGGGTTCGAGCGTCAACGTCACGAGCTGATAACCCGGCGCCGCGATCTCGACCCGGCACGCGCCGGCGATCGCGCCGACCGCGATGGTTGGCGTCGAGAAGTCGAATTGCCGGTCGTTGCCGAAGCAGAACTTGCCGGCGAGCCAACTGCCTTCGACGCGCGACAGCAGCTGGCCTCCGTCGAACGAACTCGCGACGACGATGCCTTCGATCGTGGCCGGCTTGCCGTCCGCGTCGAGCAGATTGAAGAAGTGTTGACGCGCGAAGCTCGTGACCAGCGATGGCATTGCAATCGTCACCTCCGGCGGCGTCTCGCTGCGCAGATCGAGTTCGAGCCGCCCAGCCGCGACGAACTCGCCCTGCACCGCGAGCAGGGTCAGTGGTGCGGCAGGCAGCCGGCGCAGCTCGACGATGCCTTTGGCATCGACGCGCACACCATTACCGAGCATGCCCATCGAGCCGGGCACCTCGACGGTCTTGCCCGCGACATCGCGAACGTGCACATGGACGCCCTTGGCTGGCTGGCCATCCGCCGTCAGCACGCGCACGCGCACGCGCCGCGCGGGCAGCAGCGCCAAGTCGACGACGTGCTGTCGGGCGTCGCACTCGACCTCCGTCTCCGCCTTCGAATAGCCCTCGGGCATCGAGCCGATCTCGTAGGTGCCCGCTTCCAGTCCCTGCACCTCGTAGCGTCCTTGCAGGTCGGTGGTCGCGTCGGCCACGCCGATGGTGGAACTGCCGTGATCGGACCGGCGCACCCGCTGCACCCAGACCCGCGCGCCCACGATCGGCGCGCCGGTCACGCGGTCGGTCAGTTGGCCGGTCACTGCGATTGCGCCTCCGAGATGTGCGCCGAGCCGGATGACGACACCGGCCTCGTTTGCATCGACCTTGACCGACCCGCTGCGATCGCCGTGCTTGCCCCGCAACAGATGTGGACCGCGAGGCGCGAAGGTCAAGGCGAAGTGCCCTTCGGCGTCCGCTTTCGCTTCGAACAACATGCGCGGCTTCTCGCCTTCGAGCACATCCCAGTTCCCCGTGCCCATCGTCACGTAGGGTCGATCGGTGCTGATGATGGCGCCGGCGACCGGGGCTCCGGCTTCGTCGATGACGCGGCCGGTGATGACGCCGCAGGGCGGCCGCCAGAGCACGATCCCGGCCCCGCCGGGTCGACTGCCTGGTCTGGCGCGAGGCAAGGCGTGGCGGATGCGCGGCAGCCCGTGCGGTGCTGGACGCGTGACGAGTGCGTTCGCTTCGGGCGCGACCTGTTCGAAAGCAAACTCGCCCTGCGCGCCGGTGGTCACGGCGAGCAGCGTGGTGTTGGTGGCGTCGACGAGTTCGACCAGGATGTCGGGCAGTCCCTCGCCCCCCTCTTCTTTGACGAGGCCGCTCAGGGCAGGCGATGCCACCGCCGAGGAAGGGCTGCTGGTCGAAGCCGGGGCAGGTGCCGCCTTCCGTTCGACTGCTAGGGTGGGCGCGCTCACCACGATCGATTCGGTCACGCGTGGCACGACCTGTTCTTGGCTGGCCTTACGTTCCAGTGGTCCGGTCGTGGGGTCGTCGCCCTTGAGTGACGACCACACTGCGAGCGCGATGAGGACAACGACGAGGAGCAGTAGCAGATGGCGTGGATGCATCGAGGCTCGAGACCAACAGAATGGCGTCACCCAACGGGCGCGTCGGCGAAGGGTTCACTACGATCCGAGAGGGCGGTCGAGTAGTCGGGAGTAGTCGGGGTGGCGTCCGCAGCAACACCGGCGCTACCATGCCCGACCATGTTCCTGGTCCGACTGGTCCTCCTGCCCCTGCTGGCCCTGCTCGCCGCCCCCCTCGCGGCCCAGCGCCCGAAGTCCGCGACCGAAGCACTCAATCGCTACGAGAAGGTCAAGGCCGGCAGCGAAGCCGAGCGCCGGCGGCCGGTTGGTGACCTTGGCGGATTCGAGGGCGCGGAGATCACCGCCGCCTTGCTCGCCGAACTCGAGCGCGCCGAGGAACTCGGCTATCGCCAGACGGTCGTGCGCGCGCTCGGTGAGAAGGCGCGCGAAGGCATCGTTCCCGCCCTGCGGAAGGCCCTCAGCGAAGCGACCAACAACCGGCTCATGGACAGCGCGTGCGAAGGACTCGCGCGCCAAGGAGATGCCGGCGTGCAGGCGCTCGGCGAAGTGCTGGCCCAGGCGGAACCGAAGGGTTCGTTGCGCTCTTCGGTCTGCGACGGCCTCGGCCGCGCCGGCAGCGAGGCGGCGCGCGACCTGTTGCTGCGCGAGTGCAATACCGCAGGTGGTCGCGATCGATTGCCGGCCCTGCGTGGTCTCGCCAACTGGCAGGGTGATGCCACGGTCGACGATCTGCGTGTGCAACTCGCCGGCGACAAGGACAGCCTCGTCGCCGCGACCGCATTGCTGCAACTCGCCGAGCACGAACATGAGAAGGCCCCCGAGCTGGCAGCGCAGTTTGTGCACCGCTTGCAGCCTGGTGCTTCGGCGGAGCACTACACCGCGGCGCTGCGTGGCCTGCTGCTTGCCCCATTGGCGTGCAAGCCAAAGGACTTGATCCTCGCGGCGACGCTCGCCGAGGCCCCGTTTGGGCCAAAGACCGCACCCGCGTGGACGAAGGCGCTCGGCAATCCCGCGTATGTGCAGTGGCTCGTGCAGCAAACGCCGCAACTGGGCAACCTCGAACGCGCGACGGCGGCGCAGGCGCTCGGATTCGTCGCCGCCGAGTCGGCCGCGTCCGTGGTCCCCGTGCTCGGCAAGTTGCTCAGCGACAAGGATGCGCAGGTCGGGCGCGCGGCGGCCGAGTCGCTCGCCAACCTTGGCGCGGAACTGGCCGTGCCGCCATTGCAGAAGCTGCTCGCCGCGGGTTCGGAAGCGCAATTGCCGATCGCGCTGCACGCGCTGCATCGCCTGCGCCGCGCGGACCCGGCGTGGGCCACCGAGCTGTACCAGCAGGCTAATGGCAAGACTGCCACGGGTCGCGCGGCCGCGCTGCAATTGCTGGCCAGCTTGCCACAGCTCGATGCCGAGCGCGCCGTCGCCGCTGCGGCGGCCAACCTCCCCCACAAGGCCTGGCCCGTGCGCAGCGCCGCGATCGACCTGCTCGTCGCCGTTCGGGCCCCCGCGGGCATTCCCGCCCTCATCGAACGAACCGATGCGGAGACTGCGCGTTTGCAGCAGGATGTGCAGAACGCGCTTTACGAACTCACGCGCCTGCGCCTCGGCGATACCGCCGCGTGGCGTTCGTGGTGGCAGAAGGAAGGTGCCTCGTTCGTCGTGCCGAAGTCGAGTCGAGAACCGGAACCCAAGAAAGGCCGCGACGCGCCGAAGAAAGCGGATCCGGGCACGGCGGCGACCTATTGGGACATCCCCGTGCGCAGTGACCGCGTCGTCTTCGTCGTCGACGTGTCGGGCAGCATGAACCAGCCGTTTGGCACCGGCGGCGGCACGCGGCTCGACGAAGCCAAGCGCCAGCTCGTGCGCGTGCTGGGGCTCCTGCCGAAGAAGGCCAAGGTCAATGTCGTCGCGTTTGGCAATGGTGCGGTCACGCTGGCGGACACGCTGCAGACGATCGACGAGAAGCGGCGCAAAGCGGCCGAAGAATGGACCAAGGCCCTCGAATGCCGCGGGGCCACCAACGTCTTCGCGGCGATGCAGCGCGCGTTTGCGGATTTGGAGGTCGATACGATCTTCCTGCTCACCGACGGCCAGCCGAGCACGGGCGAGATCACGGCCCCCGGCCCGCTCGCGGATGCCATTGCGGCCTGGAACCTTGGCCGCGGCGTGCGCATCCACACCGTCGCGATCGGCGGCAAGAGCGACTTCCTCGAACGGCTCGCGCGCGACTCGGGCGGCGAACACAGCAGCACGAAGTAGATCCCGATCGCGCCCGGCGCGGTTACGTTCTCGGCATGTCCGCCGCTGACACTGCCTACGATGCCCTGCTCGCGCACGCGCGCGAGACCTCCCTGCTCGGTTCGACCTCTGCGCTGCTCGCGTGGGATCAGGAGACCTACATGCCGCGCGGTGCGGGCGAGGTGCGTTCGCAGCAGATGGCGCTGCTCGCCCAATTGCAGCACGAACGCGCCACCGATTCGCGCGTCGATGCGTGGCTCGCCACCTGCGAAGCCGACCCGCACCTTGCCCAGGATGGCGACCGCCTCGCCAACGTGCGCGGGCTGCGCCGCGACTACGAACGCGCGACCAAGCTGCCGGCCAGACTCGTCAGCGAACTTGCCGAACTCGAGAGCAAGGCGCAGCAGGAATGGGCCGACGCGCGCAGCCGTTCCAACTACCGGCGTTTCCAGCCGTGGCTCGAACGCATGATCGCGCTGCAGCAGCAGAAGGCCGATTGCCTGAAGAAGCCCGGCCAGTCGCGCTGGGATGCACTCGCCGATCTCTACGAGCCCGGCATGAATGCCAAGGACCTGCGCACGCTGTTTGCACCGCTGCGGGAGCACCTCGTCGCCCTGCGCCGGAAACTGGGCGCCGGCAAAGCGCCGGACGAATCGTTCTCCCGCGTGATGATCGAGGAGCCCAAGCAGGAAGCGTTCGTGCGCGCCGTCGTGGCGGCCATGGGCTTTGACTTCCAGCGCGGCCGTATCGATCGCAGCGCGCACCCGTTCTGCACGGGCACTGGTGGCGATGTGCGCCTGACGACGCGCTTCCACAAAGACAATGTGCTCGACTCGCTTGGCTCCACGATGCACGAAGGGGGCCACGGCCTCTACGAGCAGGGCCTCGAAACGAAGAACTTCGGCACCCCACTCGGCGAAGCGGTGTCGCTCGGCATCCACGAGAGCCAGAGCCGGCTCTGGGAGAATCACGTTGGCCGCAGTGCGGCGTTCTGGAAGTGGTGCTGGCCACTCGCGCAGCAGCACCTGGGGGCAGCCTGCCAGGGCTACACGGCCGAATCGGTGTTTCGCACTGCGAACGTCGTGCAGCCGAGCCTGATCCGCGTCGAAGCCGACGAAGCGACCTACGACCTGCATGTGATGGTGCGCTTCGAGATCGAGCAGACGCTCATCGACGGCCAGCTCGGGGCGAGCAATCTGCCCGAGCGCTGGAATGAGCTCTACCGCGAGTATCTGGGCCTGCAGGTGCCCGACGACAAGAATGGCTGCTTGCAGGACGTGCACTGGTCGTGCGGCCGGTTTGGCTACTTCCCGACCTACACCCTCGGCAACCTCTACGCCGCGCAATTTGCGGCGACTGCCGACCAGGCGCTCGGTGGCCTGTCGCAGTTGCTCGAACGCGGCCAGTTCGAGACGCTGCGGGAATGGCTGCGCCGCTACGTGCACGTGCACGGCCGCCGTGACACCCCGGCCGAACTCTGCCAGCGCGTGACCGGCAAACCGCTATCGTCGGACGCGTTCCTCGCCCACCTCGATCGTAAACTCACCGCCGTCTACCAAATCGCATGAAGCACTTCCTCCTCGGTGTGGTGTTGGCGCTGCCCTGCGCAGCCGGGCTTGCGGCGCAGGAACGCATCTCGCTCGATGGCACGTGGACATCGCGCAGCGAACCGCTCGACGACAACAAGCCCGCACCGCACGAGACGGTCGTGCCGGCGGCGTTCGAGACCGTCTATGGCCCGCAGTTCGACGGTGTCGTGCGCTATCGCCGGACGCTGCCCTTGCCCAAGGAACGCGCCGAGCACGTGCGTCTTGAGTTTGCGGCCGTGGCGACGCACGCGACGGTGTTCTGCAACGGCGTTCCGGTCGGCACCCACCTCGGTGGCTGGACGCCGTTCCGTTGCGAGATCACGTCGGCATTGAAGTGGGATGGCAACGACGCAATCGAAGTGCGGGTCGACGAGAAGGTCGGCCACAACACGCAGGGTTTCCTGCCGATCGTGCAACCGCACTTTGGCGGCATCTGGCAGAGCGTGACGTTGTGCGTCGATCGTGGGCCCGTGCTCGATCGCCTCGGCGTGTTCTTGTTCGGTGACGCTGGGGGCAAACTGCAGTTCTCGATTCCGGTGCTTGGCGCCGTTGCCGGTCAGACCGCCGGCCAGACCAAGGGCGAGATCGCGATCCTCGATGGCACCACGGTGCTGTCGCGCACGAACGTCACGCTGACCGACGGGGCTCCGTTTGCAGGAACGCTTGAGTTCGCGGGCATCGAGCCGTGGTCGCCGACCAACCCGCGCCTCTACACGGCACGCTTCGCCGTGCTCGATGGCACTCGCGAACTAGACCACTACGAACGCAAGTTCGGCTTCCGCACCCTCACCGCAAACGGCGAACGCCTGCTCTGGAACGGCGAACCGCTGCAGATGCGTGGCGTGTTGCATTGGGGCTATTCCCCGCCAAAGCTTGCGCCGCCCACCAATCCCGCGTTCTGGCGCCGCCAGCTGCAGGACTTCAAGTCCCTCGGCTTCAACTGCGTCAAATGCTGCCTTTGGGTGCCGCCCGCGTGCTTCTACGACCTCGCCGACGAGCTTGGCCTGCTCGTCTGGCAGGAATACCCGACGTGGCATCCGCAGATGGACCAGGCGCACAAGCAGGAACTGCTCACCGAGTACGGGGAGTTCTTCGTGCACGACCGCAGCCACGCGTCGACGGCGTTTCGCAGCATCACGTGCGAGACGGGCCACGGCGCCGATTTTGACGTCGTGAAGGCGCTGTTCGAAGCGTGCAAAGCCGCGGTGCCGCAGACGCTCGTCGTCGACGACAGTTCGTGGATCGGCTGGCAACGCATCACGGACTTCTGGGACGAACATCCGTACGGCAACAACTCGTGGTTCCCGGGCCGCCTCGAGGAGTTCAAGACCTACATCGCCGAGAAGGGCAAGAAGCCGCTGCTGCTCGGCGAGTGCATCGCTGCCGACACCTGGTTTCCGCGCACGGCGTGGAACGCTTCGCACGGCACGGAACCGCTCTGGTGGCGGCCAACCTGCTGGGAATCGCAGGGGCAAGCCGAAGCGTGGCTCACCAAGGAGTTCGGCGCCGAGACGGTGGCGTCGCTACTGCCGCTGTCCCTCGACTTCGGCCTGCAGAACCGCAAGTTCCAGATCGAACAGCTGCGCCTGCATCTGCCCGACGCTGGCTACGTGGTGTCCGTAGCGCGCGATATCCCGAAGTGCCGCATGGGCCTCTACGACGAGCGCGACCAGCTCAAGTGGCCTGCCGAGCAATGGGCCTGGCATGCCGACACGATGCTGTGCCTCGACCAGCCGTGGAACGGGCGCGCGCTCGAGGCCAACGATGGCAAGGTCACCGTGCGCATCTCGCACTATGGCAAAGGCCCGCTGCGGGGCAAACTGCGCATCTGGAGTGATGCCGTGCAGCGCGACGAACTGCGCGTACCCGTCGACCTGCAGCCGGGTACCGTGAGTGCACCGTTCGTGCTGCCGCTCGCCGGCATGCCGGAGGACCTCACGCGCGTTCGCATCCACGCCGAACTCACGGGTTCGCATCCGGCGACCAACCATTGGGACATCTGGCGCGTGCCGGTCTGGGCCTACCCAGGCAACCTCGACGTTCGCACAGTGAAAACGTTGACGCCCGAACTGCTCACCGAACTCGAGAACGGCGCTACGGTGCTGCTGCAGGCGGGCGACCAGAAGGGCTCTCTGCGCACCGAGAACATGTGGTTCTTGAAGGGCGCGCCGTTTGCGCCGCCGCATCCGCTCCACTCGCGCATCCCGCGCGATCTGCTGCTCGAGCTGTGTTCGTTTGACCTCGAAACGGGCCGCGTGATGCCGTGGGAGCTGCTCAAGGACCAGGTCGATCCGATCCTCGGTTTCTGGGAGACGCACGATATCCCCGAAGTGCGGTTCCATCTCTACGCGTTCGACTGCCGCGTCGGCAAAGGCCGCCTGCTGGCAACTACCCTCAATCTCGACAGCCCGGTCCATTCGCTTGGGTTCCACCTGCAACACCTGCTCGAAGACCACCTCGCGCACGGCCGCGCCCCGCAGCGCGAACTTTCGGCCGCAACGATCGCCGCAATGCGTGCGGCCTTGACCGAAAAGAAGATCGACCTGCCCATCTGGCGCTTCCGCACCGACCCCAAGAACGAAGGCCGCGCCGCCAACTGGCACGACCCGCGGACCAATGTGCAGGGCACCGAATGGCGCGACCTCAAAGCCGGTTCGCACTGGGAGAATCAGGCCGACGATCTCAAGCAGTACACCGGCACAGCCTGGTACCACATCGATGTCATGATCCCTGCCGACTGGAAGGACCTCGACGTCAAGGTGGTGTTCGAAGGCGTCGACGACAGCTTTGAGTTCTGGCTCAACGGCGAACCCGCGGGCACCTTTGGTGACGAGGCGACCAAGCAGTCGATCTGGCTCGAACGGCAGGTCGCCGACCTCGGCCGCCGCCTGCGCCCCGGCGAGACCAATACGCTGGTCCTGCGCGTTGTCGACCACGCGGGCGCCGGCGGCCTCTGGAAGCCCGTCTTCCTCACCACCGGTCCCACCGACCGTTTGAGCCGGCTGCTGCACTGACGAAGGCCCCGGGACACGACTTCGCCGAGCAGACTCTTGCCCTTCGGACCAAAAGAGCCGAAAACCAGGGCTCGTTCCGAATCCCCAGCCGACGTTATCCGCACCATGAAGGTCTCGAGCATCCAACCGACCCCGAATCCCAACGCCTTCAAGTTCCTCGTGGACCAGGCGCTTGCCAAACCGGGCCAGACGCTGGCCTACGCCAAGCCCGAACAAGCGCGCAACGATGTGCTGGCGCAGGGCATGTTTGCGATCCCAGGCGTCGAGACGTTGTTCTTCTGCGACAACTTCGTCACCGTGAGCATGACGGCGCAGGCCGATTGGCGCGGCGTCGCCGAACAGGTGACCCGGCTGCTCGAAAGCCACATTCCGGACGAAAACGCGCCGTCGCCCGTTCCCGACCACGGTCATGACCACCACCACGGTCACGACCACGACGACGACAACCCGCTCGCCAAGCTGCCCAAGGGCGGCGACCCCGAAGTGCTCGGCCGCATCAACGCGCTGCTCGACGACCGCGTGCGCCCCGCCCTCGCCGGTGACGGCGGCGGTCTGCAGGTGATGGGCCTCGAAGGCAAGACGCTGTTCATTCGCTACCAAGGCGCTTGCGGCAGCTGTCCAAGTTCGACCTCGGGCACGCTGATGGCGATCCAGAACCTGCTGCAGAGTGAGATCGACGAAGAACTCGTCGTGACGATGTCGTGAACCAAGGTGGACAGAGCGCTGCGCCCTGTCCCTATTGTGGCGCGCTGAGCGCGGTCGTGTTCGTGCATGGCCACGGCCAGTGCGGCCACTGCGGCGTGAACACGGAGCCTTGTTGTGGCGGTGCCGCCGCAGCGAGCGAAGTCACCGACGGCGGCTGCGAGCTGGCGGTGCCTGATCCGGGCTTGTTCGGCCGCCTGTTCGTGGGACTCGGTGGCCCCAGCGCCACGGTCACGACCGATTCGCTGCTGCACGCGATCGTGCAGAGTCAGGATTGTGATCTCGACGAAGCGCGGCTCGTGGTCGAGGCCGGCGAGCGCATCGGGTTGGTCGTGCGCGTGGGAGCTGGGCTGCATCGGTTGCGGCGCAGCCCAGCGAGCTAGCTCCGGCTCGACGGGTCGTTTGAGACTCCTGTTGACCGCGAACGGTCGCAACCCTAGTCTGCGCCGCGCCGGCCGGAGTGGCGGAATCGGCAGACGCACGGGTTTCAAAAACCCGCGCCGCAAGGCGTGCGGGTTCAAGTCCCGCCTCCGGCACATTTCGCGCAGTAGCAACGACTTCGGGCGGTTCGCGGGCTCACCTGCGAACCGCCCGAATGCGTTCCAAGGGTCACTCCTTCCCAGGAGAACGCCCTACCCCGGCGGCGCCAGCAGCCGCGCCACCGTCTGCTCCCGCAGCAGCCGCGCCTTCTCGTCCTTGCCGAGCAACTCCAGCACCTCGGCCAGCACCGCGCATACCGTCGCCGTCGGCCCCAACTGCTCGGCCGCCATACGTGCCGCGCGTTCGGCCCGCGCCGTCTCCCCCTGCCGCGCCAGTTCGCGCGCTACGAGCAGCAACGTACCGTGCATCGGGCACCACTCGAGCAGTTCGCGCGGCTCCACACAGCCCGGATGCTCGGTCAACAGCTCCGCGATGCGGTCGAGGCCTTCGGGCGAACGGGTCGCCCCGTACGCTTTGACCGCCGCACGAACGTCACCCGCGTGCCGCTGCAGATCGCCGAGCAGGATGCCACTCGTGGCCCCATCACGATCGACCTGGGCGAGTTTCTTCGCCATCTTGCGGCAACCGTCCGGGTCGCCATCGCGCAGCAGGGCACGTCCCCCCGCCACGAGTTCGTCGATCCAGCGTTGCCGTTCGCGCGCCGAAGCCGCGGGCGGTGCGTGTTTGCAGACCTTCTCTTGCACCGCGCAGAGTTCCTGGGCCGTGCCATCGCGGGCCAGCAGATCGCGCAGTTCGCAGAGCAGCACGTAGTCGGTGGGAAAGTGCTCCACGGCGCTGCGCACTTCCGACACGAGGGTCGCCGGCAACACGAGCCCTTGCTCGCGAAGCGCGCGAACGCGCAGCTGCAGCAGCGAACGGGACAGCTCCTTGGGCAGACCTGGCTCGACGATGCGCATGAGCCAGCCGAGCGCCTCGTCGATGCGGCCCTGTTCGAGGCAGAGGCGCGCGAGTTTGAGGTTGGCATCCTGCACGACGTGCGGATAGCGCACCGGCAACGGCCCGCGGTAGCGCGCCACCTTGCGGAAACGTTCGCGGCTCTTGCGGCGATCCTGGCTCACGAGCGCCGCCGTGGCGTGCAGATGCCGGCCGAGCGTGGCTTCCGAACGCATGTCGCGCACACGGCTCTTCAGCAGCCAGACGGTGAACAGGCTGCCGAGCGTGAACGTGACGAGCAGCAGCAGGATGCGCCCGATCGTCGTCTGCAGCATCGGTTCGAGCACGCGCACGAACAGATCGACGAGCTTGAGGACGACGTCGAGGGCCGGGCCGAACAGCGCCAGCAGCAGCACGATGGGCAGCGCGTAGACGAGCAGGCGCAGCCACGGATTCTTCGGCATCAGCACGCGAACGGGCGCCCACAACGTGCGCCGCACGAAGTCGCCGACCTTACCCATGGTTGCCCCCGGTGGCCGTGCCGAGTTCGTGCAGGGCCTGCTGCAGGCGCAGGCGAAGGTTGCTGTCGCGTTCGTGCTCGACGAGCAGGCGCAGCGCCGCCGTCGCCGCGGGACTGCTGATCGCCTGCAGCGTGCGCACGATCTGCACGCGGCGGTTGGTGTGCCGCGTGACCATGCCGAGGCTCACCTTCTCCAACCAGCCGGAGTGTTCGTAGGCGCTCTGCAGGGGCGCGATCGCGCGATCGCCGATCGAAGCGAGCACGGCGCGCAGTTCGTCATCGAGCTGGGTCGGTTCGGGCCCAAAGCTCGAACACAGGCGTTCGACGGCGGGCACCCCACCATTCGCGAGCAGGCGGCCGAGGCGCGCGCGCTCTTCGGGGCCACGTTCGGGGTCCGTGAAGGCCGCGAGCACGTGGTCGAGCACCCGATCGCCGAGCGCGCCGAGCAGCTTGGTCGCCGTCGCCGCGATCTCCGCATCGGCCAGCCCCGCGATCAGGGCCTTCGTGAGCGTGCGCGTTGGCCCGCGCTGCAGCAGCGTACGTTCGAGCACCTCGGGATGCCTGGCCCCCGGAATGGCCGCGAGCACCTCGTCCTCGCGGTAGAACGTCGATTCGAGCAACAGCGATTCGGCGACGAAATGGCCCGGCGGCAGCGCCTGCAGGAACCGGCGCAGCACCGTGCCGTCGGCTTTGTTGAAGCGGTGCAGGATCTCCATCGGCGGGAAACGCTCGAGCACGATCTGGAAATCGCCGAGGTCCGCGAGGCCGAGGAAGTAGTCGATGAGGATCTTGCGATGCTCGGGTTTGGCCGAGGCAAACAACGATTCGACGTGCGGCAGGGCCGTGCGGTCGAAGCCCTGCACGATGCGGCCGACGACAGCCGCCGGCGAACGCGAACCGATCGGCAGGATGCGCTGCTGTTCGAGTGCGTCGGAGGCCGCAAACAGCACGGGCGCGATCGAAGGGCCCATCGCGCGCAGCAGTTCGATCGCGGCTTCGCGGCCATCATCACTGCGTTGCCAGGCCTGCCGCAGCAGTTCTTCGACGGCGCGTTCGCGCAGGTGCAGCAGCTCGGTGCGCGAGGTAGCGCGCGCCATCGTCTCGGCCTTCGGATCGAGGGCGAGGCGAACGAGGCGCTGCACGTGGGCCACGTTCTCATCGACGGCGTCCATCGTATGCGTAGGCGAGTCGACGGCCGCGAGCAGGCCCGGTTCGAGCAGGTCGGCGGTGTCTCGGCTCTGGCAGCGTGGGCACTCGACAAGGCGGCCGGACAGCGGCGCTGCGCACTTGCCGCATTGCCAGCGCGACGAGGGCACGAGGCCCGCGAATGTCGCCATCGGCAGGCCCCCGGGGGCGGTGACGACGGCGGAGCTGGTGCGCACGGCGATGAGTGCCCCGGCCTGCGGAGCAGCCTCGGCGGGCACGGCGAGCAGCGCGCGAACGGTCGCGTCGAGGCCACGCTGGTGCGCTTCGAGGCGGGCGGCGAGCAACGGCGCACTGTCGGAGTTGGCATCGATGCGGCGCGCCTGCTGCAGCGCGGCTTCGGCACCCGCCCCATCGCCGCGGCGCAGCTTCGCGATGCCGGCGTGCGCGATCGTGCGCCCAACCTCGGCGCGCCAACGGCGATTGGCGTCCCCGTCGCGCACGAGGTCGAGCAGGCGCTTGCCGGCCAGGGCGGCGGCTTCGAAGTCGCCGGTCTGCAGGCGCGCGCGGTAGACGAACTCGTAGCCAGCTGCGCGTTCGGGTAGGCGTTGCAGAGCGCGCTCAGCGGCGTCAGCGGCTTCGTGCGCCATGCCCGCGCCGAGCAGACTCTGCGCGAGCAGCAGGTCGTTTTCGGCGCTATCGATGCCAAACGCGCGTTGCAGGTAGAGGTGCTGCTGGTGCGCTTGTTCGGGTTCGCCGAGTTCGGCGAGCACCTTGCCGAGCATGAGCCGCGCGAAGTGGTTCTCGGGGTCTTCGGCGAGCACCTTCTGCAGCCGTTCGTGCGCACCCTGCAGGTCGCCGTGCAGCGCCTGCTCGATACCAAACAGGTAGTCCTGCAGTGCCTGGCGGCTCTTGGAACCGCGCACGAGCCGGGAGATGCGCCACCAGAACACGGCGACGGCGGCTACCAGGATCGCTGCCAACAGGACTTCGACGACGCCGGGTTCGCGCACGAGGTCGACGAGCCCCGACCAGAATCCCCCCGCCGCTTGCGGAACCGCTGCCGCAGCGCCCGCGGGGGCCTGGGCAGGTTCTTGGAAGGCGGAGGAAAGGGGGCTCACGGGCGGCTTTTCGGCTCGATCAGCCTACCGAAAGGACCGTTTCGCCGCCGTTGCTCGCGCGCGGTTCGGGAACGGCGGAGGTCGGCGCGGCCTTGGCAACGGACTTCTGGGCCAACGCGCAGTCGAGCAACCGATCGAGCAGGGCCGGGAACGAAATGCCGGCCGCGGCAGCCGCTTGCGGCAGCAGGCTGGTGCCGGTCATGCCCGGAATGGTGTTGGTCTCCAGCACGATAGGGCCGTCCTTGGTGACGATCATGTCGGTGCGCGACATGCCATCACAGACGAGCACTTCGTGGCACCGGATCGCCAACGCCTGGACGTGCTCGAGCTGCGCTGGCGACAGACCGCGCGGGGGAATCACCTCTTCGGACGCCCCCTTCCGGTACTTCGCTTCATGCGTGAACCAGGTATCGCAGCGTGGGTAGATGCCGATCACGGGCAGGGCCTGCAGCGGTCCGCCGGTGTTGCCGAGCACGGCCACGGTGATCTCTTCGCCCTGCGCCTGCGCTTCGCCGAACCAGCGGCGGAAGCGGCCGCGGAACGCCGAAAAGAACGCGGCGAGGTCGGCTTCGTTCGTGATGCGCTGTACGCCCACCGTGCTGCCCGATGCGTCGACCTTGACGAAGGCGGGCAGGCCCACGGTGTCGCGCAGTCTGGCAAACTCAAAGGCGGCGTCGGCGCTGGCCAGCGGACGGGTGGGTTCGTAGGCAGCGGCCAGCGGCACGCCGGCCGATTGCAGCACCTGGCGCGTGCGCAGTTTGTCCATCGCCACCGCCGAGGCCGCACAGCCAGACCCCACGCAGGGCAGGTCGTACAGCTCCAGCATGCCCTGCAGCGTGCCGTCTTCGCCATAGGGGCCGTGGAGGACCGGGAACACGACCTGGATCCTGGCGTGGTCCAGCAGCCAATCGATCGCCGCGCCGGGGCGCAATGGCCCGTGCGCCGTGGAGCGATCGTGTGGGCGCCAGGTCTCGCCTTCCGCCAGCGGTTCGCGGCGTGGCCAGAACGTGCCATCACGATCGAGAAAGACCGGCCAGACGCGCCAGCGGCGGCGATCGAGATGCTGCAGCACCTGACCCACCGAAGCCAACGACACATCATGTTCCGGCGAGCGCCCGCCGGCGAATACCGCAACGTCCATGCACCACCCCTCCAAGAGTGATCGCGCTAGCATAGACTGTGCGCGGCCCGGTGCGAGTGCGGACGCCGAACTCTGCGCACCGCTCGCTACGGCCAGAGCGCGCGAGTGGCCGCGGCGGCGCCCCAAAGGATCGCATCCGACCCGCCAAGGCTCTCGGCAAACAACACCTTGTCGTGGATGAGCGGGGCGGTATTGGCGCGCACCCGTTCGACGATGCGATTGCGCAGGGCTGGCCAGCCCGACAGCACTCCCCCGCCGAGCACGACGGCGCTCGGATTGAGCAGGATGCACGCGTTGGTGACGAGGGTCGCGGCGGCTTCTTCGGCTTCGGCGAGGATCGTACGCGCGGCGGCGCTACCCGTGGCGTCAGCAGCGGCGAGGCTCACGATCTGCCCGACCGTCCATTCGCCCTTCGGGGCCACACCACACTGCTCGGCGGCGCGTTCCGTGAGAGCGCGTCCGCCGCAGTAGGACTCGAAGTGACCCACCCGGCCACACGGACAGGGGCGCCCGTTCGGTCGGTAGGTCGTGTGCCCGATCTCGCCGGCCGCGTTCGCAAAACCCCCGTACGGTTTGCCATCGACGATGAGCCCGATGCCGATGCCGGTCCCGAAGAACAGGCACAACAAAGGGTCCCTGCCGACCGCGTTGCCGCGCATGTACTCGCCCCACGCACTCGCCCGTCCATCGTTGATGAGCGTCGTAGGCAGGTGGAAGAGCCCTTCGAGGTGCTGCGTGAGCGGGAACTTGTCGAGCGGCAGGTTGGGCGCGTAGTCGATCGAACCGCCGTCGTGTGGGATGACCCCGGCGGTGCCGAGGCCCATGGCCACGGGCGGCTCGCAACCTGCAGGTACCTGTGCGAGCACGCGCGCGATCGCTTGCTCCATGGAGCGCAGGAACTCAGGCTGGTTGCGGACCGTCGGCACGTGCTGCACGGCGTGAACGCCGAAGTCGGCGGTCACGAGCGCGAAGCGGCACTTCGTGCCACCAAGATCACCGGCGAGGACGGTCTTCATGCGGGATCCGCACCACGAACAGGTTCCGGCCTGTGGCCGGCAGCGATCACTCCTCGGAGAGGGCTTCCATCAACTCGTCGAGCAGCTTCACGAGGTGCTGGTTCTGGTGCTCCAGCACCGTAACCCGCTTCATGATCTTCTCGACGACGGGCGGCAGCAAGGTCTCGAGCGCGACGCTCTTGATCATCTGGAACGTCTCCACGCGCGCCGGGCTAGCCCCCGGTTCGAGCTGGAAGTGGTAGGCATTCTGCAGCGCCTGGGCGGTGTGTTCCAGGATCTCACGGCCGAGTTCCTTCTGCTCTTCCGCACTGAGGTGCGTGATCTTGAAGGCGTCGACCTTGTAGCGGTGCAGGGCGTCCTTGAGCTTCTTCTTCACGTTGGTAACTCCTTGGCTTCCGCCTTCTCTCCACCGGCTACAGCACCAGCGGGGTTGGAAAACGATCTGGTTCGAGGAAAGAACCCTCCCTACAGGCCCTGCACGGTTTTCGCAACGGGCCTTCGGTCGGAGGTGCGGCCCCCGAACGAGATTCCCCCGCCCCGCGGGCGGGCGGAACCCGCGGCCGCAGGCAGAATCAGACCTTGCCGATCAGCAGGCACGTATTGTGCCCACCAAACCCCAGCGAATTGCTGATCGCGTAGTTCACGCGTTGTTCGCGGGCCTGGTTTGGCACGTAGTCGAGATCACACTCGGGGTCCGGGGTCTCGTAGTTGATGGTCGGGTGCACCTGGCCGCGCTGCAGCGTCAACGTGGCTGCGGCAAGTTCGATGGCGCCCGACGCGCCGAGCAGGTGCCCCACCATCGACTTCGTCGAGGAGACCGCGAGCTTCTTCGCGTGGTCCCCGAAGACGCGCTTGATGGCGGCCGTCTCGATCTTGTCGTTGAGGTAGGTGCTGGTGCCGTGCGCGTTCACGTAGCCGATCTGCTCGGGCGAGATACCGCCGTCCTTCAGGGCCATGCGCATTGCTCGCGCCGGACCGTCCGCATCCTCGTTTGGCGCGGTGATGTGGAACGCGTCGTCGGTGGAGCCGTAGCCAAGCACTTCGGCGAGGATCGGGGCGCCGCGTCGGCGCGCATGCTCATATTCTTCGAGCACGAGCGAGGCAGCTCCTTCTCCCATGACGAAGCCGTCGCGGTTCTTGTCGAACGGCCGCGAGGCGCGCTTGGGATCGTCGTTGCGACCCGAGACCGCCTTCAGCGAGCAGAAGCCGGCGAGCCCCAGTTCGGTCGTCGCGGCCTCAGAGCCGCCCGTGATCATGATGTCGGCTTCGCCCCACTGGATGGTGCGCAGCGCGAGGCCGATCGCGTGGCTCGCACTCGCGCAGGCCGACGACGTGACGTAGCAGGTGCCCTGCAAGCCAAACCGGATCGCGGTCTGGCCGGCCATGGCGTTCGCCATGATCTTCGGGATGAAGAACGGGCTCACGCGGTCGGCGCCACGTTCGATCTGCAGCACCTTGCTGGCTTCGATTTCGTGGATGCCGCCGATGCCGGTACCAAGGATGCAACCTGCCATCGTGCGGTCTTCCTTGCTCATGTCGAGCCCGGACGCGGCCATCGCCTCGGCCGCCGCCACGAGGTAGTACATCGTGAACTTGTCGAGCTTCTTGCTCTCGATCTTCGGGAAGTACTTCTCGGTCTCCCAGCCCCACACTTCGCACGCAAACTTGCAGGAGTGTTTGCTCGTGTCAAAGCGGGTGATGAGTCCTGCGCCGGATTCTCCGCGCAGCATGGCGTCCCAGTTGGAAGCCAGATCCATGCCTAGGGACGAAACGGCCCCGAGGCCGGTGATGACGACACGACGTCTTGCCATGGGTGTTGTTGCCGCCACTTGGGAGAAGGGCGCAGTAGATACCAGTGCTCTATGCTAGTGGTCCGCGGGAACTGCGCCGACGAACTAGCGAAAACCCGCGAAAACGATACGGCCGGCAGAGCCGGCCAGAGGTCCGGGCGAGGGAAGCGTTCGAACGGGCTGGTGAAGGCCAGCCAGCCAAACCCGGCCGGCTAAACTCAGCCGAACAAACCCAGCGGCCAGACCTGCGCCCGGAACGCGCCTGGAGGAGCCTAAGAACCAAACCGCGCCGCCAGTTTCCCGGCGCGCGGCAGTGTTGCGAGGTTCCCGCTGGCGTGCGGCTCAGGCCAGCTTGGCCGAGATGTACTTCACGGCGTCGCCGACAGTCTGGATCTTCTCGGCGTCCTCGTCCGGGATGTTGATCTCGAATTCATCTTCGAATTCCATGACCAGCTCGACGGTGTCCAGCGAGTCGGCTCCGAGATCGTTGATGAACGAAGTCTCCGCGGAAATCTTGTCGCGGGTCGTCCCGAGTTGCTCGCAGACGATGTTGTGGACGCGTTCTTCGATGTTGTCAGCCTTCGACACTTTCTTGCCTCGTACTACTTGGGATTGCCACTCCGACAGGCATGCCGCCGGAGTTGGGAGAATGTTGGAATGCTACGGCCCGTGACCGGGAGTAGCTACATCGTCATGCCACCATCCACCACGAGCGTCTGGCCCGTGATGTAGGCAGCGGAGTCACTGCAAAGGAACGCCACCGCATTGCCGATGTCGTCGGGCTCGCCAAACCGCGCCAGGGGAATCTGCTGCAGCATCGCATCCTTCACGTCCGCGGTGAGCACCGAGGTCATGTCCGTAGCGATGAAGCCCGGTGCGATCACGTTGACGGTGATGCCACGGCCGGCAAATTCTTGGGCGAGCGACTTGGACAAGCCGATCAGACCGGCCTTGCTGGCCGCGTAGTTTGCCTGCCCGGCGTTGCCGGTCAAGCCTACGACGCTGCCGATATTGACGATCCGGCCGCCGCGGGCCTTGGCCATCGAGCGGGCGAAGGCCTTGCAGACGAGGAAGGTGCCGCGCAGGTTGGTGCCGACCACGGCGTCAAAATCGTCGGCGGACATGCGCAGGAAGAGCCCATCGCGCGTGATGCCGGCGTTGTTGACCAGGAAATCGAGGCGCCCATTCTGGTCGAGCACGGCCTTGGCCAGCGCCTCAGCGCTCGTCACGTCCCCCACGTCAGCCACGAGGGCATGCGCCTTGCCAGAGCCGGCAGGCAACGCAGCGATCGCCGCCAGGGTATCCGCGCAGCCACCTTCCTTCGTCGAGGTGCAGAAGACCTCGGCACCTTGTTTGGCCAGTTGTACGGCGATCGCTCGGCCGATGCCGCGCGACGCCCCGGTTACCAGTGCGGTCTTGCCCGTGAACTGCATGGATGGTGGTCTAGTGTCTTGCTCAGATCGGAAGGGGAAGCGCGGAAGCGGTTGCCAAGGCGGGAGCTACCAACGCAGCAGGATGTGGCCCCAGGCCATGCCTGCACCAAACGCCGGGCACACGATGAGCTTGCCCTTCTGGAACCGTCCCGCATCGTAGGCCTCGCGCAGCGCGATCGGCACGGAAGCGGCCGAGGTGTTGCCGTAGCGATCGATGTTGGTGAATACCATGTCCATCGGCATGTCGAGCTGCTCCATCGCCGACTCGATGATGCGCTGGTTCACCTGGTGCGGCACGATGACGCCGATCTGGTCGCGACCGTACTTGTCGATGACGCCCTTCACGAGCTCGGCGAAGACACGCACGGCAAACTTGTAGACCTTGGTGCCGCCCATCTTCATGTAGTGAAGGCCCTGAGCCACCGATTCGGCCGTCGCCGGATGACGGCTGCCGCCGGCGGGCTGGCTCAGCACATCTTCGGCGCCACCTTCCATGCTGATGGACCCACCGAGGAACTCGCCGCGCCCGGCGCGATCGAGGGACGTGAACACCGCTGCGCCGGCACCATCGCCAAACAGCACGCAGGTGTTGCGATCCTTGTAGTCGAGGATCCGGCTCAGGACCTCGGCGCCGACGACGAGCACGTTGCGGAACTGGCCGGATTGGATGAAGCCAGCCGCTACCTGGGAGCCAAAGACGAAACCGCTGCAGGCCGCGCCGAGGTCGAAACCTCCGGCGTTCTTGGCACCGAGGTCGTGACCAAGCCGGCAGGCGGTGGCGGGAAAGGACTGGTCGCCGGTCACCGTGGCGCAGACCACGACGTCAATCTCCTCGGGCGACATCTTGGCATCGTCCAGGGCCTGACGAGCCGCGTTCAAGGCGAGCGTGCTGGTCACCTGATCCCCGGCCGCGATGCGCCGTTCGCTGATGCCCGTGCGCTGCTGGATCCATGCGTCGGAAGTGTCGACGACCTTCTCCAGATCCAGGTTGGTCAAGCGGCGCTCGGGCAGGTAGCGGCCGAGGCCAGCGATGCCGACAGGGATCAGGGTAGCCATGCGATCACTCCTTGGTTGATGCACGCCGGCGAAAACTCGTCGGCACCGGGCATCCGTTGGTACGGTCGAATACGTGTGAGATCAGGGAGACCCGCCGGAGGCGTGTCCACGTCCTACTATCCGTCTACTATCCGTTGGAATCCGCCTGCGGCAGCGGCATGGTGCGGGCCGCCTGGACGATGTGCTGGTTGACGTTGGCGTCCAGCGCCTTCAAGGCGAACTTGATGGCATTGGCAAACGCCGGTGCATGCGAACGACCATGGCAGATCGTGACAATGCCGGCGACGCCGAGCAACAGCGCCCCGCCATATTCTGCAAAGTCGACCTTGGGCATCACTTCGCCCATGATCTGTTTGGTCTTGCCACCGTCGACGCCGACCTTGTGCATGGCGCCGAAGACCATTCGCAGCAGGTATTCCGCGCAGCCTTCGCTGACCTTCAAGAGCACGTTGCCCGTGAACCCGTCCGTGACGACCACGTGGCAGGCCCCCGAGAAGATCTCGACGCCCTCGACGTTGCCTTGGAAGTTGATCGGGAGCTGGCGCATCATGCCGCGCGCCTCGCGAACCAAGGGGTTGCCCTTCTGTTCTTCGCTACCGATATTGAGGATGCCGACCTTGGGCGCCGCTTCGCCGAAGGTGCCCTGGTAGTAGGCAGACCCCATCAACGCGTACTGCGCGAGGTGGTGCGCCTTGGGCTGCGGGTTTGCGCCGACATCGATCACGAGGAACGGGTTGCGTTCGCCGTGGATGAGCACACCGATGCCCGGCCGGCGAATGCCCTCGAGGCACCCAAGGCCGAGGGTGGCGGCCGCAACGACCGTGCCCGTGCTGCCTGCGCTGATGAAGGAGCCGGCCTTGCCTTCCTTTACGAGTCCGATGCCCACGGCGATGCTGTTGCGCGGCTTCTTGCGCATGGCATCGGTCGGCGAGTCTTCGCAGGTAACGAGGTCAGGAGCGTCGTGAATCGCGAAAGCATCCGGGTCCTGACCTTGATCGCGCAGGGCCTGCGCCACCATGTCCTTGGGTCCCGTCAGCAACACGTCGGCGGGCGTCACGTAGCCGCGCTGTATTGCCAGGATCAAACCGGCGATCGCTTCTTTGGGAGCGTGATCGCCACCGACTGCATCGAGTACAACCTTGGTCACGAACGTTCTCCGCGGAGGGAAAGGATCACGAACCTGTCGGTGCCGAGCTGCAAAGGAGTGCTGCTATCGGGAGTGGTAGCCACGCAAATGCCGGCATGACTGCGCTGGGACGCCCGTTCCGGGTGCCCTCGAAAGTTGCCGGCGCCCTGTCAAGAGGCGCCCGGAGTAGACCCGGGCCCCGGCGATTCGCCGACTGGAACGCCCCGAGCAGAAGACCCCGAAGGGAGTTCCGCGCCGGGGCAAATCCGCGTCTATGGATCAGCCGTTCTCGGCGAGGATGATCTGACGGCCGCGGTAGTGACCGCAAGCCTTGCAGATCGTGTGCGGGCGAATCATCGCGCCGCAGTGGGTGCAGCGAACGAGTTGCGCACGGGTCAGAGCCAGGTGCGCGCGACGGTGGCCGCGACTGGCGCGGCTGAGTTTTCTCTTCGGGTTTGCCATGTTCTGTGCCGGATCGTGCGGCGCCGGGGCGCCACGAGTCGGAAGTCCGGGAAAAGGAAGGGCGGGAAGATTACGGAGCCGCGGGGGGAAGTCAACGCGCCGCTGGGCAGTTGTGCACAACGGACGCGAAGAACCGCGGGATCGAAGCGAGAATCGGGGCCATTACCACCCACCGAAGGGCGGTATTTGCGGCGGGCCCCATCACCGGATGCCGGCGGCTTCGAGTGCCGAAAGTGCGGCCGCGACGCCGGCGCCGGCCTTGGCAAGGTCCTTGCCCTTGCCCTGGGCCATCTCCGGTCGCCCACCACCACCGCCGCCAACCACCGCGGCTACGACCTTGACGAGGTCGCCTGCCTTGATGCGGCTGGTCAGGCTGGGGCTCACGACGACCACGATCTGCACTTCGCCATCGACGGCGCTGAGGACCACCCCGACCATGGGGTCGAGCGCCTTCTGCGCCAACCGCAGCAGGTCCTGGAGGTCCTTCGACTGGATGCCGGGGCGCTCACACACGAACGACGCCACCCCATCCTTACGCGTGGCCAGGGCCGTGAGCTTGGCGAGTTCCGCGTCGAGGTCGGGCGCCAGCGCCTTTTCGAGGTCGCGACGCACCTTCTTGAGCTCGTCGGAGATTTCTTGAACGCGTTCAAGAATCCGTGCCTGCGGCACCTTGAGGGCCGCGGCCACCGCGCCGAGCTGGAGACGCTCCTGCCTGGCCTGCTCCAACGCCACCATGCCCGTGATGGCCTCGAGACGGCGGGTGCCGGCCGCGACCGCCGTTTCGCTCGTGATCCGCAGGAGGCCGATGTTGCCACTGTTGCGCACGTGCGTGCCACCGCAGAGTTCCTTGCTGAACTCACCCACCTGCAGCGTGCGCACCGTGTCGCCGTATTTCTCCCCGAAGAGCGCGACGAACCCCTTGGCGCGTGCCTCGTCGAGCTTCTGCACGACGGCGCAGACTTCGTTGGCCTGCAGGATCTGCGCGTTGACTTCGTCTTCGACGCGCTGCAATTGCTCCGCGGTCGGCTTCTCTGGCTGCGTGTAGTCGAAGCGAAGTCGGTCCGGAGAAACTTCGGAGCCGGCCTGACTCACGTGCTCGCCGAGCACTTTCTTCAGGGCCGCGTGCAAGAGGTGGGTCGCCGTATGGTTGCGCTCGGTCGCGCGCCGTGCCGGTTCGTCGACTTCCAGGGTGCAGGCCTGGCCAGCCTCGACATGGCCCGTGGTCACCACGGCCCGATGCAGGTGGAAGCCATCGAGCGCCGTCGTGTTCTCCACGTGCGCGGTGCCAGTGGACGTGCGCACCGTGCCGCGGTCGCCCACCTGGCCACCACCCTGCGCGTAGAACGGCGTGGTCGCCGCGACCAGCACCACCTTCTGGCCGGCCTCGGCGCGCGGCAACAGGGTGTCGCCTTCGCCGACCACGGCTTGGAGCGTGGTCTCGGCGCGCAAGCTCGTGTAGCCAACGAACGGACCTGGGCGATGCCCCGCGTCGCGGAGTTTCACGGCGACACTGGCGGTGAACACGGCGTCGCTCGTCGCCATGCTGGCGCGCGCGCGCTGGCGCTGGG
Source organism: Planctomycetota bacterium (assembly GCA_020851075.1). Classification (GTDB taxonomy): domain Bacteria; phylum Planctomycetota; class UBA1135; order UBA1135; family UBA2386; genus JADZDL01. The sequence continues at coordinate 23,144 of JADZDL010000119.1, forward strand.
CCTCCATCGCCGCATCGAAGCCGGCTTCGTCGAGGCGGTGGCCACGCTCTTCCATGACCTTGGCCGTGATATCGATCGGGAAGCCATAGGTGTCATGCAGCTGGAACGCGAAGTCCCCGCTGCCGTCCGTCGGGCGCTCGCCCGACGGCTTCTTGGCGGTAGCGAGGAACTCGTCGAGGCGCACGAGGCCCTGGCGATACACGGTGAGGAAACTCTCTTCTTCGCCCTTGATCACGGCGCGGCACTGGCCGGCGTTCTCGCGGACTTCCGGATACTGGTCCCCCATCACGCGACCGACCACGTCGACGAGTTCGAACAGGAACGGCTTCTGCAAGCCGAGTTCGTAGCCATCGCGTGCAGCCCGGCGCAGGATCTTGCGCACGACGTAACCACGCCCTTCGTTGCTCGGCAAAGCACCGTCCGCAATGCAGAAGGTGACGGCGCGCACGTGGTCCGCGATGCGGCGCATGCGGATATCACTCGGGCCATCCTTGCCATACACGATGCCACTCACCTTGCCGAGGTGGTCGAGGTACGGCCGGAACAGCTCGGTTTCGAAGTTGTTCTTCGCGCCCTGCAACACCGCCGCGATGCGCTCCAGGCCAAGGCCCACATCGATGTTCTTCTGCGGCAGCGGCTTCAGGGAACCATCGGACTGACGGTCGAACTGCGTGAACACACAGTTGCCGACTTCGGTGAATCGATCACCCGGCAGCGATTCCAGGCCTGCCTTGGCCGGCAGAGGCTGGCTCGGGAACGCGTCGTAGTAGACCTCGCTGCACGGGCCGCAGGGACCGTTCGGCCCCTTGCTGGGTGCTTCCGCGGGCCAGAAGTTCTCCTTCTCGCCAAACCGGAACACGCGCTCCGCGGGCAGCCCGACGTGTTTGGTCCAGATCTCGAACGCTTCGTCGTCGTCCTGGTAGATCGTGACGACCAGACGGTCCTTCGCAATGCCACAGACCTCGGTGAAGAAAGCCCATTCCCAGGCGATGCACTCCTTCTTGAAGTAGTCGCCAAACGAGAAGTTGCCGAGCATCTCGAAGAACGTGTGATGCCGCGGCGTGAACCCGACGTTGTCGAGATCGGGCACGCGCAGGCACTTCTGCGAGGTCGTGATGCGCTTGTACGGCAGGGTCCCCTTGCCGAGGAACATGTCCTTGAACTGGTTCATGCCAGCCCCCGTGAACAGCAGGGTCGGGTCGTTGGCTGGGACCAGCGAATCCGAGGCCATCACCTGGTGGCCGTTCTTGGCAAAGAACTCAAGGAAACGGGCGCGAATCTCGGCGGCGGTCAGCGGCTTCATGGCTTTCAGACTTCACGAATCGGAAGGGAGGGGCGAAGGTTGTAGCGAACCGGAGGCGCCGAAGAAACGGCTACCCGCACCTCCCGCCGCCGAGGCCCACCTTCGGGGCCTACCTGAGGCCGCCTGGGGGCTCAGGGGGCACCTGTGGTCACCACTGAGGGCACTGAGGGCACCGAGGGCCCCCTTCCCTACTGGCAACCAGCCCTACTCGGCGACCATGGGCTTGCTACCACCACCAGCCTGCGGTCGCTGGGGCGCGGAACCCCGTCCCGAACGCCCAACTTCCGGACGAACCGCCGGCTTGGCTTCACCGTCGTCGTCACCGTCGCCGTCCGCAACGACTGCCGCGCCCCCAACGGAGGAGCTACCGGCTGAGGAGCCACTTGCACCCAAACTACCCAGCGGGCCAAAGCCGGCCGCGACCTGGCGCTTCACGAGTTGGGCAAACAAGCCCTCTTCGATCTCCTTGGCCAATGCGGGATTCTCCTTCAAGAAGTCGCGCGCCTTCTCGCGACCCTGGCCAAGACGGGTTTCGCCGTAGCTGATCCACGTACCCGAGCGCTTCAAGAACGCCGATTCGACGCCGATATCGAGCAGCTCGCCAAGGCGGTTGATGCCCTCGGCGAAGAGGATGTCAAACTCGCACTTCTTGAAGGGCGGCGCGACCTTGTTCTTGACCACGGTCGCCTTGGTGCGAGCACCGATC
>JADZDL010000120.1 GCA_020851075.1 Planctomycetota bacterium
CACGAAGCAGTGCCTGGCAGACCTGCTCGCGCAGACGGCGCGGCCGCTGCACGTGCTCATCATGGACAACGGCTCGGCGGACGATTCGGTCGCCCAGCTCGAGGCCGCGGTGCAGGAACTGCAGCCCATCGCGGCTGCGGCCGGCCATCGCGTCGAGTTGGTCGCGTTTGCCGAGAACCTCGGTTTCACGGGGGCGATGAACCGCGGATTTGCGTGGGCGCACGAGCAGGGGCTGGCCTTTGTGCTCGTGCTCAACAACGACCTGCGTCTGCCCCCGGACTTCCTCGCCCCGCTCGCCGCCGTGCTGCAGACGGACGTTCGCGTGGCGGCGGTTGGCCCGACGGTGCTGCACCCCGATGGTACGGTGTGGGCCGAAGGCGGGCGCCTTGGTTTCGTGCCGAACGGGCTGTGCCTGCGCGGCCACGGGCGCGCGCCGCAGCCGAAGTCGAGTGGGCCCGAAGAGGTGCCGTTCCTGCCGGGCGCCTGCGTGCTGTTCCGGACCGCGGCGGTGCACGAGGTGGGGGGCTTTGACGACCGCTACTTCATGTATTGGGAAGACGTCGACCTCAGTGAGCGGCTGCGCGCGAACGGCGGCCGCATCGTGTGGTTGCCGTGGGTGTCGGTCGTGCATGCCGCCGGGCAGTCGTCGGGTGGTGGGCGCTCGCCGTTGCGCAAGTACCTGATGGCGTGCAACGCCGTGCGCCACCTGCGCGCGCGCGGCACGGTGTCCGCGTGGGCCACCTGGTTGTTGCTCGATGTGTTGTTGTGGCCGCTCGTGTGGCTCACCGGGCCGCGCGCGGCGGTGGCGAAGATGCGCGGCACGCTCGCCGGGCTGCGTGGGCACCGCGCGAGCGCTCTCGACGTGGCGCGCTTCCTACCGGCCCGTCGCTGACGGCTGCGCGGCGAGCCGCGCGAGCAGTTCGTCGTTGTTGTTCGAACTTTGCAGCTGTTCGAGCAAGGCCTGCACACGCTCGACCTTGCCGAGCGGAGCCAGCCGCAGGCGCAGCCGCTGCAGGCCGTCGATCTGGTCCTTCTGCAGCAGCAGGTCTTCGCGCCGCGTGCCGGTGCGCAGCAGATCGAGGGCGGGGCAGACGTGCAGGTCGGCGAGTTCGCGATCGAACAGGATCTCGCTGTTGCCGCGGTTGTGGAACTCGTCGAGGATCGTCTGGTCGACCCTCGAATCGGTGCCGGCGAGCGCGGTGGCGACCACTGTGAGCGAACCCCCTTCCTCCAACTGCCGCGCGGCGCCAAACAGGCGTTTGGGGCGCATCACGGCGTTGGCGTCGAGGCCGGGGCACAACATGCGCCCCGACGGCGAGCCTTCGAGGTGGTAGGCGCGCACGAGGGCGGACAACGAATCGACGAGCAGGACCACGTCGCGGCCCGCTTCGACCCAGCGTTGCGCACGGGCGAGGGCCATCTCCGCGAGTTCGAGGTGGCGACCGGGCGCTTCGTCGAACGTCGACGCGACGACGTCGCTGCGCGGGCCGGCCAGCGCACGGCGGAGCGCCGTGACCTCTTCGGGGCGTTCGTCGACGAGGCAGACGGCGACGTGGATGTCGGGGTGGTTGTGCAGCAGCGCGGTGGCGAGTTGTTGTAGCAACTGCGTGCGCCCCGCACCGGGTGGCACGGCGAGCAGCGCGCGCTGGCCTTTGCCCCACGGCGCCAGCAGGTCGATCGCGCGCGTGCGCAGTGACGCGCCCGGATGGTCGAGGCGCAGTCGCGTGTGCGGCAGGATCGGCGTGCGCGCGCTGAACGGCACCCGTGCGCGCAGGTCCATGACCGAGCCGCCGTTGATGCGTTCGATGTGCAGCAGCGCGAAGTACTTCTCACCGCGGCGCGGTTGCCGCACGGGGCCGGCCAGTTGGTGGCCTGGCTTGAGGTTGAGCCGGCGCACCTGGCTCGGACTCACGTAGACGTCTTCGGGGCCCGGTTGGTAGTCGTTGCGCACCGAACGCAGGAAGCCAAAACCGTCGGGCAGGATCTCGAGCACGCCTTCGTGCCAACCAACCGCCTGCTGGCCAAGGTCCCGCTGGCCGAACCGATGCTGCAGGATCTGGACGATGAGCTCGCCGCGCTCGAGGTTGGGCAGTACGTCGAGACCTTCGGCATGCGCGAGATCCAGGAGCTCGGTGCCCGACAGCGCCTCCAAGGCTTGGAGGTCGCTGCCGTGGGCTTCGGCGGCGGCGGAAATGCGGGCCTGTTCTTCGGGCGGCAGTTCGTCCGGAGGCAACGGGTCGTGGTCACCGGGGTGTGACACGCGGGTTGTTCCTTCTGGTCCGTGAGGACGGGATGCGAAGACGCGCGACCGACGCGCGGGGAGAGGGGCTCTTCACCATACCATTGCGGGCGCTCGGCGGGAGGGTTCCTTGCGCGGTAGTGGCCGATGGAGCCGACGGAACCGCGTCGCACCTCAGTGGCGGGCGGCTAGCGTGTCCAGCAGCGAGGCAACCTGCTGCTCGGTCGCCGCTAGCGAACCGTCGTTGTGCACGGTGTAGTCGGCGCGCGCCTGTTTGGTGGCCAGCGGCGTCTGCGCGGCTTCGCGGCGGTCGAGTTCATGGGCTGGCCAACCGCGCGTGGCGGCGCGGGCGGCGCGAACGTCGGCGCTGGCCGCGACGAACACGAGCACGTCGCAGCGGGCATCGAGGCCCGTTTCGAGCAGGAGGGGGGCATCGAGCAGCACCGAATCGCCGCGGGCCTTCGCGGCGGCCAGCAGGGCGTCGATGCGGGCGAGCACGGGGGGGTGCAGGATCGCTTCGAGACGATGTCGCTGTTGGGGGTCGGCAAACACCGCGCGGCCGATCGCCTGGCGGTCCATTGCACCGTCGCGCACGGCCCCGGGCCCAAACGCGGCGGCGACCGCGGCGAGCACGGCGGGGTCCTTGGCGGCGTCCCGGGCCAGCGCGTCAGCGTCCACGTGGCAAATTCCGCGGCGGGCGAAAAATCCTGCTACCGCGGACTTGCCGGCGGCGACCCCTCCCAGGAGTCCGATGACGAGGGGGTTTCGGGGCCGGAAGGGCCGCGGGCGGTCATCCGAGGGGCGCTGTTCTGCCGGCATGCGTCTCATCCTGAGGTAGACTTTCTCGGTAGGCAAGCACCGGGTTCTCGGCCCCGCCTTGACCTTGGCTCGTCTACCTTCCTAAGATCCCGTTGCTCGCGCCCCTTCGGGTTGCTGGTCCACCAGTATACCCTTTCCCCGACGTGCCCTCGTGCGGGGACGCGAGCAAGCCCAGGTCGACCCTGCCGGGTCGGTCTGGCAACAAGCCTAGAAGTCCCACGCGTTCTTCAAGTACCAAGTCCCTCTGTGCCCTCCGGTCTCACACCGGGAGCACAACGTACCGACAGACCCCACTGGAGCAGGTTCCAATGCACACCCGCCAGGGCGGCGCCGCCCACGTTCCGATCATGTTCTTCATCCTCCTCCTGATCATGTTCCTCGGGGCGATGTTCTTCGCCTACGTGAAGCTGACGGAGAACGGCGACTTGATCAAGCAGCGCAACGATGCCGTCGCCGAAGCCAAGGCGATGCGCGAGAAGAGCTTGCTCATCGAGCACTACATCGCGGACATCGGTCGCGTGATTGGCAAGCCCGGCAAGTACACGGGGCGCACAGAATCGCAGAGCATCTACGGCGATGCCAAGATCGACTTCGAAGGGCTGATGAGCCCTGACGACATCAAGGCGACGATGACGACGGCGCTCGGTTCGGTCGGCCTCTCGGTCGCTTCGGGCCTGGAGAACGTGCTCGGCTCGATGACGACCAAGATCCGCCAGATGGAGCAGGGTCTGAAGGACAGCGAGTCCGAACGCGACAAGGCGCTCGCCGAGAAGAGCGAGATCGACCGCAAGTTCCAGGCGGCGACCGCGGAGATGCAGAAGACCGCGCGCGATTGGAACCAGAACCTCGAGACGACCCGTTCGGAGTTCGACGCCGCCAAGGCCCAGAAGGACACCAACTACCAGACCTTGACCCAGAACATGCGGGACAAGCAGGACGAGTTGGCCAAGGAGAAGGAGACGGCGGCTGCCAACGAGAAGGCGATGCGCGCCGAACTCGCCAAGAAGGACATGCACAACTCGGCGCTCGTCGCCAAGATGCAGATGATCAACGCGCCTGACGTCGCCGACGGCAAGGTCATCGTCGCCCGCACGGGCGTCGCGAGCGCCTTCATCGACCTCGGCCGCAAGGACAACCTGCAGATGGGCACGATCTTCCGGATCAAGAACCCCAACAGCAAGGAAGTGAAGGGTTACGCCACGGTCTCGAAAGTCGAAGAAGAGCGCGCCGAGATCACCCTGTCGGGCCTCGCCGATCCGGTCGGCGACTACGTTCGCGAAGGCGACCTGCTGTTCAACGATCTCTACACCCCGCGCGCGAGCCGCACGATCTTCCTCATGGGTCGCTTCAGCGCGCCCTACGAGAAGGACCCGCTCACCGCACTGCTGAAGCGCCTTGGCAACAAGGTCGTCAGCAAGATGGGCCCGGGCGTCGACACGGTCATCCTCGGCGATGATCCAGTCAACGAAGTCGGCGACGGCTTCGCCGCGGTCAAGGAATCGCCGGAGTACAAGGAAGCCCTTGGTCTCGGGGTCGAGTTCGCGCCGCTGAAGAAGGTCCGCGATTTGATCAAGCTGTAATCGCGTAGCGATTACAGATTGATCAAGCGTTTTCTGCTCGCGTGCCGGTTCCTGACTCTAGCAAGGAGAGCAACTGGCCGGCGCACCGCGAGCAGGAGTGCGGCGCCTAAGGGCGCCGCGGGTTGCATAACGCAATCGAGCCGCTTGGTCCTGTGCCCGTTCGCGATGGGTTCCTTCGCGATGGCTCGGGCTGGCCGGGCAGAAATGGCCTCAGAGGTTGCTCTGGGGCTTTTTCGTTTCCAGTGGCCTGGTTCGACTGCGTGCAATTCGCGGTGGTGCGGGGCGTGATCTTCTGCGGGATGGGTTCGTGTGCTGTATCTCGCCGGCCTGCGGCGTAGAGTGCGCCGCCCGCAGTTTCCATCATGCCACCGCTCGACGATCCTACGGTCCGCGCTGCGTACGAAGACCCGCCCGAGTTGCCGCGCATGTCGTTTGGCGACCACCTCGATGAGCTGCGCACGCGGCTCATGCGGTCGATTGTCGCGATCGTGGTCGCGATCGTGGTCGTGATGCCGTTCAAGGACGCGGTGCAGGCGATCATCATCGAGCCGTATCGCGTGCAGTGGAAGATCGGGTTCCAGGACTGGGTCCATGCCCTCGAGCAGAAGGAGGCGGCTGGCAAGTTTGCGGGCGAGACGCCGGAGGACCCGGACGGCAAGGCGTACCTCGCGTTCAGTCGCGAGCGCAAACAGGTCATCCTGAACGGCACGTACGAATACATGCCGCAGTTGTCGGCGAAGACCGGCTACGCCCTGCCCTACACCCTGCTGGCGACCAACGTGCTCGAGGACATGTTTGCCTACATGTTCATGGCGTTGATCTTCTCCCTCGTGATCGCGTCGCCCATCGTCGTCTGGCAGATCTGGGCCTTCATCGCGGCGGGCCTATACCCAAAAGAACGGCGGCTCTTCTATCGCTACTTCCCGTTCATGGTCGGGTTGTTTGGGGCCGGGGTGGCGTTTGGCTACACCATTGCCCTGCCGTATAGCCTCGGGTTCTTGATCAAGCTCATGAACCCGACCCAGGTGAACGCGATGATCAGCATCGGCCAGTTCCTGAACCTCATGTTTGCGATGACGGCGGCGATGGGGCTCATGTTCCAGCTGCCGCTCGTGATGGTCGCGCTGCAGCGCGTGGGGCTCGTTACGCACGGTGCCTTCGTGAAGCACTGGCGCATCACGGTGCTCGCGATCTTCCTCGCGGCCGCGGTCTTCACGCCGCCGGAGCCCGTCTCGATGATGCTCATGGCGACACCGATGGTCGTGCTCTACGCGCTGGGTCTGTTGCTCACGTGGATGGGCAGTCGGCGCGACGTCAAGGTCGTGGAGGAGGCGCCGTGACCCTCGTTGCCGAGATTCTCGCGATCGGCGACGAACTGATCCACGGGGCGCTGCTCGACACCAATTCGAAGTATCTCGCGATCGAGCTCGAACGCATCGGTGCTGTCGTGCACCGGTTCTCGGTGACGAGCGACGATCCGGACCAGTTGCGCAGCGCGATTGCCGATGCGTGTGCGCGCGCCGATGTGGTGGTCGCGACCGGTGGGCTTGGGCCGACGCTCGACGATCGTACGCGCGACGTGGTCGCCGAACTGCTCGGTGGGCCACTGCAGTTTGATGCCGCGAGCTGGACGCAGATCCAGGCGTGGCTCAGCAAACGTGGGCGCCCCGTGCCCGAATCGAATCGGCGGCAGGCGATGTTGCCGCCGGGCGGCACGGCGATCCCAAACCCCGTCGGCACCGCACCAGGCTTCGACGTGCGCATCGGCCGCGCGCGCTTCTTTGCAGTGCCCGGCGTGCCGCGCGAGATGCACGTGCTGGCGGCTGAGTATGTGCTGCCGGCGATCGCGGCGATGCCGGGCCTCACGCCCACGGCGCAACAGTGGCTGCGCATTCTCGGTCCGTCCGAAGCGCTGCTCGGCGAACGCATCGAGCCGTTCATGGTGCCGGGGCGCAATCCGGCGGTCGGCATCACGGCGACCGGGGGACTGCTCACGATCCGCATCGTCGGCACCGCCAACACGCAAGAAGCCGCCGCCGCCGCCTGCGAAGCCACCGCCAAGGAGCTGCGGCCGATCGTGCGCGAGTGGTTGTTTGCCGAAGGCACCGCCGAACTGCCCGAACTCGTCGTGCAGCAGTTCACGAAGGCTGGCCGCACCTTGGCCACGGCCGAGTCGTGCACGGGCGGGCAGATCGCGGCCAGACTGGTCGACGTGGCCGGTGCTTCGAGCATGTTCGCGGGGGGCGTGGTGGCCTACAGCAATGCCGCGAAGGTGGCCCTGCTCGGCGTGCCGCAGGCCCTGCTCGACCAGCACGGCGCGGTCAGCGAGCCGGTGGCCGCGGCGATGGCCAGCGGTGCGCGCGAGCGTTTTGGTTGCGACTTTGCGGTGGCGACGACCGGCATCGCCGGCCCCGAGGGTGGCACTGCCGAGAAGCCCGTTGGCACCGTCTGCTTCGCGCTCGCCGGCCCCGCTGGCACGCGCCCCTGGACCGTGCACATCCCCGACCTCGGCCGCGCGTTCGTGCGCGACCGGGCCGTGTTTGAGATCTGGCGCACGTTGTTGGCCGAACGGCACTGACCGCGTGGGACGGTTTCGGACTATGATCCGACCTCTGGTCCGTTCCGGCGCGGGCCCATTGCCAAGGACCAGGAAAGCGCACGCGTGAAGATCTGTCTGTCCTGTGAAGGCGTGACCAACACGGCCGCGCAGCGGTGCGGCCACTGCGGCGCCTTCCTGCTGCCTGCCGACAGCGTGCACTTCCCCGATCGCCGCGGCGAAGCCGATTCTGGCAACCCGCTGCTCGGCAGCGTCATCGACGGCAAATACCGCCTGCAGACCGTGCTCGGGCGCGGCGGGCTTGGCACCGTGTTCCAGGCCGTGCACATCGGCTCGCTGATGCCGGTGGCCGTGAAGTTGCTGCACCCGCGCTTCTCCGAACGGCCCGAATACCGCCGCGCGCTGCTGCCGGAGGCCCGCCGGGCCGCGACGATCGCCAACGAACGCTGCGCGCGCCTGCTCGACGTCGGCGAGGCCGAAGATGGGGTTGCCTACCTCGCCATGGAACTCGTCTCCGGCGAGACGCTCGATGTGCTGGTGCGGCGCGGGGCGCTGTTGCCTTCCCATGCGCTGCTCGTGCTCACGCAGATCGCGCAGGCGCTCGTCGCGATCCATGCGGCGGGCCTCGTGCACTGCGACCTGTCACCGCGCAACGTCATGGTGTCGGTGCAGGATGGGGTTGTGCGCACCAAGGTGCTCGATTTCGGCATCGCGCGCAGTGCGGCGATTGCGGGGGCCGAACGCGTGCGCGCCGGAGAGTTCGCGGGGTTCGTGAATCCGGCGTTTGCAGCGCCCGAGCAGCATGCCGCGCAGGAGGTGGACGGCCGCGCGGACCTCTATTCGTTTGGTACGCTGGCCTGGCTGCTCCTGTCGGGCCAGATGCCGGTCGACGACGGCGAACCGCGCCGGGCTGCGCGCGCGGTGGTAGCCGGCGAACTGCGGCCCTGGCCCAACGTCCCCGGGGTGCCGCGGCGCCTGCAGCGACTGGTGTTGTCGTGCTTGCGCCTCGACCGTGCCGAGCGGCCGGCGTCGGCGCAGGCGGTGCTCGACGAATTGCTCGCGATCGCCGCCGTGCGGCGGCCCGTGTTTGCTCGCGCGGCGGTGGCGGCGCTGCTGGTGTCGGCGATGGCCTGGTTCATGATCGCGGCCGACAACAAGAGCCAGGTGCCGTTCCTGCGCCTCGTGCCCGGCAGTTCGCTCGAACTCGCCGAACGCATGCCCGCGTCCGAAGCCGTCGCCCAGGACCTGTCGAGCCGCCGCCTCGGCACGCTCGTTGGCCATTTCGGCGGTTTTCTGCCCAGCCGGCTCTGCGTCGATGTCTCGCGCGGTGGACGGCTGTTGCGGCGCGTGCCCCTGCAGCCCGAAGTGGATGCCGCCGGCGACACCTTCACGTTGTCGACGGCGCAGCCGCAGTGGAAAGGGGTCGTCGAGAGCCTGCTCGAGATCAGCCGCGAAGAGGCCGTCGATCTGTCGTTTGTGGTGCCTGGCGCGGCCCCGCTCGGTTCCGCGCGCGTGCGCCTCGACGACGAACCGCCGCACCTCGAATGTTCGCTGCAGCTTGCCGAGCCGCCGTCCATCCTGGCGAATACGAAGTTCGTCTGGCGCGCCGAAGATGCCATCGGCCTGCAAACGGTCGTGGTTGTGGTGACCTGGGCCAACGGTCGGCAGCACCAGATCACCTTGCCCGGGGCTTCGGGGGAACTCGACCTCGGCCGCGAGCTCGCCGCGGTTGCCGGGGGCACTGAGGATCAGGGGCCCGGCGAGATCACGTGCCGGGCCAAGGATCGCGCGGGCAACAGCAAGGATGCCGCGCCGATTCCGTTCCAGGTCTGTGACACGGCTGCGCCCGAGGTGCTCGAAGTCACCGGGCCCGCCGGGGAGGCGTTTGTGCCGACGCTCGCCGATCGCGCGCGGTTTCGGGTGCGATTGTCGGCGCCGGAAGCCAACTGCACGCTGCACGTGCTCGCCGCGGACGGTCGCGACCTCATCACCGTGCCCTTGGCGGGCACTGGCCTCTGGCGAACGCTCGATGTGCCGTTCGCCAGTGGCGGCGGGCTCGTCTCGGGGGCGCTCGGTTTTGCAGTCGTGGATGGGGCGGGCAATCGCGTCGAACGGCAGTTTGTCGTCACGTTGCGCGATCGCAGCCTGCGGCTCCAGTTCGCGCCGGACGGCACGCGGCTGGCGAGTCTGCCAGGCACACTCGTGGTGGCGGAAGACGGCGCCCGCGCGATCCTGCAGACCGCGGCCACCTGGCGCGTTTCGCGGGCGAGCCTGCAATTGGCGCCGGGGGCGGTGTTGCAGGGCGGCACCAGCAACGATCGGGTGCAGGTCGAGAACCTCGAGCCGGGCCGCGCGCGCTTTCTGTTCGCGGCGCTGCCGGCCGGTGTTTACCGGCTGGAGATCGTGCTCGACGAAGCCGAAGGGGATGCCGGCCACCGGGTGACCCAGGAGCTCAATCTGCGCGTTCTGCCGGCGGCGCTCGAAGTGCGGCTGCCGCAGGCCCGCTCCCGCTTTTTGTCGGGCGTGCTGCAGGCGGGCGTGTTGTCGCAACGTTCGACGGGCCTGCGGGATGGCCCGGGTTGGCGCGTCGATCCGGATCTGCGGCCCTTCCTGGATGGCACGCTCTGGGTCGGCGCCGACCGCCTCGTGCCGGTGCCGCTGCCAGCGCGCGCGATAGGCGAGGCCTCGTTGTTGCCCGAGATCCTGCCCGTTCCCGGCCACAACGTGCTTGCGGTCGAACTGCGCGACGTGCTCGATCGCCCAGCGCGCGTGTTGGTCGGCGATGGCGAAACCAGCCTGCGCGACTACCAGGGCCATCGGCTCGCGGTCATCGCCGACTTCTGGTGGCACACGGCGGCGCCCGAACCGATCGGCGAAGAACTGCTCGTCGAGTATGGCCAGCCCGTGCGCATCAAGATGCGCATGCCGCTGCCCTACCTGCCCGCGGAACGCGAGGAGCTCCGGCTTGGCCTTGCCCAGAGCGAACTGCCGGCGAGCTCGGTGGTGGCCGACGGGGACGCCGGGGCGGTGGTGACCTACGATGTGCCGTTCGTGATGTGGAGCGTCGCCGCCAAACTCGCGGATCGCCCGCGCGAAGCCTACGCGACGCAGCTCGAGGCCCGGATGACCGCCTACGTCGATACGCCGGTCGGTCGTTACACCCTCGAACTGCGTTTGCGCACGATGCGCAGCACCTTGCGGGTCTTCCATCTCGGCGAGCTCAGTCCGTTGCCCGATCCGCTAGCACAGCTGTGCCTCGTGCCCGTGCTCGCGCCGGATGGTCCGTTTGCCGAGCCTGTGCCGATCGATGCGCCGTCGCGGGCGCTGTTCCGGCCGCAGGACGCGGTGTCGGTGCGCAACTTCAGCGACTTCCTGCTGCAGGATCGCGAGTTCACGTGCGGCGAAGCCCGGGCGCTGCTCAACGCTTCGCCGGCGGCGCGGCAACGGTGGCCGGGGCGCCGCCTCGTGCACGAGGATGATCCACTCGGCGAACAGCGTCTGTTGCCCGGCGAGTTGCTGCCCGCAGCCGCCCTCGCGGCGCCGGACCAGGCGCCGTTGTGCGGCGTGAACTTCTTCCAGGCCTATTCCCTGTGCCGCTTGCTCGGCCTCGTCGTCGCGGGCGATCCGGACCTCTTTCGCCTGCCGCTTGGCTGCGAACTCGAACTCGCGGCGTTTGGTGCGGTACCGCCGCGAGCCTGCAATGGTCCTGCCGCCGTCGGCAAGTCGGTTTCGATCCTGGCGTTCGTCGCGGCCGAACAAGCCTGGCAGAACGGGGTCGCGCCGACTGCCGCGGACTGCCTTGCCGCTCGCGATGCGGTGGCCACGGCCTTTGGGGTGCCGATCCTTGGCCTCGACTTTGGCGTGCGCGAATGGGTTGGTGACCTGCCGCACGCGGCGGAGGCCGAACTGCTGCTCAGCGAGTGGATCGGCGACTACGAAGTGCACCTCGCCAAGACCGCGGCGTTTGCGAGTGGCGCGATGGTGCCGCCGCGCGACCTCGCCGCGGCGTTGCGTTCCTTTGGCGTCGTGCGCGGCCTTGCCCTCGGCGAAATGGAAGGGCTCATCTCGAAAGCCGGCACCCGTCTGCAGGCCGAACGGCTCGCCGAGGTGCCGGCGAGTGTGCCCGGCGTGCTGCGCACCGAACAATTGCGGCGCGATGGCCGCGCGCTGTTGTCGCGCGACCTGGATCCGAGGCTCCAGCGCACGGGGTTCCGGGTCGCCGGGCAGCGTGAACTTCTGAAGGTCCTGCGAGGCAAAGGATGAGAACACACCGTCACTTCCGGGGCGCTGCCTGCCTCGCGGCGCTGCTGTTGGCCGGCTGCCAGTCACCGGCCACCGAACTCAGCAGCCTCGCCGAGGCGCCACCCCTGGACTACGCAGTGCTGGTCACCGGCGGCGCGTTCCTGGCCGCGGACACGGCGCGCGCGGGCACGTTCACGGGTGGACTGGCCGACGCGGAGGGGCCGCCCGCCATGGCGGTTGCGGGCCGTGACGAGCCCATCGCCATGGCGACGCTGTTGGAGGTGCTGGGCCAGGGTCGCGTGTTCCGCCGCCTCGAAGCGGACCCTGATGAGGTGCATCGGCGCGCCATCGGCAAGGTCCTGCAGGCAGGCGGAGGGGATCTCTCGCTGCAGGGATTCCTCCAGGATGCTCGCGACCGCGGCTTTGACATGCTGCTCGTCGTCGAAGAACTCGTCGACGGCCCGATTGAAGCGCAGGGCATCAACGGCCGCTGGCCCGTCACGTTGGTGACCTGGTTGCTGCTCGGGGTCGGCATGATGATCCCCGACCACACGTTCGAATCGGGGGCCACGTTGCGCGTCACGTTGCGCGATCTGCAGACCGGCCGCGTATTGCACGACCCGCTGCTGATCAGCGGCCCGATCGACCTGTCGCTCACCGAACGCAGTGACTTCCTTGGCCTGCTGGCATCGATCCTCGTGCCGCCGTTCTGGGTTGGCGATGACCCCGAGAACGTCGGCGATGCGGTGCGCCCCGTGGTCGAGCGGCGTCTCTTGCTGTCGCTGGCGCGCGATCTCAAGAGCGAGTCGGTGCGGCAGCGGCTGCGCGAACGCAGCGCGGCGGCGATCTCGATGCTCGAACAGGAAGGTGGCTCGCTCGTCGTCGTCGAGTCCGTCGAGAGTCTGACCGTCGTGCGCCTGCGGGTTGGTACCGGGGCCCGGACGGCCATCGCGGACACGTTTGCCCACGAGCTGCTGGGTTCGATGCGCCGCGAAGGCGACAAGTTCCGCTACGAAGCGTTGCTGCCGGCGGGGCTGCGTGGAATCGAGGTGCAGGTGCTGGTCGGCACCATTCGCGGCGACGTGGCCTCGGCGACGTTTGGGCCCGGGAGAGCCAGGTGAAGCTGCCGAGCCACTTCGACGTCGGTGCGGCGAGCCACACGGGCAGCGTGCGCGCGAGCAACGAGGACGACTACCTGATCGGCGCCCTGCTGCCGCCCGACCCCGAACTGCTGCTCTGCGCGATTGCCGACGGCATGGGCGGGGCGGCGGGCGGCGGCGAAGCGAGCCGGTCGGCCCTGCGGGCGCTCGGCGCGGCCGTGCTCGATGGTGCAAGCCGGCAGCCGATGGGGGCGCGCCTGCAGGCGGGGTTCGAGGCGGCGGCCCGGCGCATCGCCGAGCAGGCCGAAGCGGTGCCGGCGCTGCGCGACATGGGCACCACCCTGACTGCTTTGGTCCTCGTCGGCGAGCGCGCGTTCGTGGGCCACGTCGGCGACACCCGGATCTACCTCGTGCGCGACGGCGCCTGCGAAGTGCTCACCGAAGACCACGCGGTGCGCGAACCCGACAACCTGCTGTTGCGGTGCGTCGGCGGCGGCCAGGCAACCTGCAGCGCGGACCTGCGCGAACTGGCGACGCAGCCGGGCGACCGGTTGGTACTCGTTTCCGATGGCGTCTGGAGCGTCGTGAACCAGGCTTCGATCCAGCGCCTCGCCGCCGCTGGCACGGGACTTGGCGCCGCCGAGGCCCTGGTCGGGGCGGCGCTGGCAGCCGGTGGGCCGGACAATGCGACCGCCGTGGTCGTTGTCGTGCGAGAACCGCAGGCGGGGGCCCCGGTCCAGGATCTGGCCCTGCCGCGCGAAGAACGCCCGAGCCAGGGGGGGGGTTGGCCGGCCCCGGAATCGCTGCGGCCGCCCCGGTGGCCCTGGTTATTGCTGTTGCTGGCCCTGGTCTTCGTGCTCCAGATCGTCTTGTGGCTCGGCTTCGGGGTCGACGGCTGGAACTGGTTGCGGTCCCAGTGGGGAACCGGGGGCTAGCCGCGTCCGCGATGATGTTCTCTCCCGTTGCTCCTGGGGCCATCGTGGGTAACGATGGTGCCGGCCCCTCCTGATCCGTCCGATGCCCAAGAAGCTGCAGCGCAAACTCCCTGTCCCGAAACAGACCGCCGCACCAGTGTCCGCGGGTGGCGGCGGCGACAAAGGCGGCGGCCGCTCGCTGTTCTCCCGCAACAAGGTGACACCGCGTGTGCTCGCGGAGTTCACGAGCCAGCTCGCGGTGCTGCTCAACGCCGGCATCCCGATCACGAAGAGCCTGCGCATTCTCGAAGGGCAGCTCGCACCCGGCCCGATGAAGCGGGTTGCCGCGCAGATCGTCGAGGACGTCGAAGGTGGCACGGCGCTGTCCGAAGCGATGACGAAGCACGAAGGTGTCTTCGACGCGCTCTACACCAACATGGTGCGCGCCGGCGAAGCGGGTGGTGTGCAGGAGGAGATCCTGAACCGCCTGAGCGGCTTCCTCGCGCAGAGCGAGTCGATCAAGTCCAAGGTGAAGGGGGCGCTGGCCTACCCGATCGCGATCATGACGGTTGCGGTCCTCGTGCTCGGCCTCGTGTTCACGTTCGTGATCCCGAAGTTCAAGTCGGTGTTTGAGAGCATGGGCCAGAAGGGCGGCATGCACTGGACCACCGAGACCGTGATCGGCATCGGCGAACACATGCAGGTGTGGTGGTGGACCTACGTGGTCGCCATCCTGCTGCTCATCGCGCTGCATCGCCTGCTGCTCGTCAAGTCCGATGGTTACCGCAGCGTCATGCACAAGTTTGCCCTGAAGATGCCGCTGTTCGGCGGGCTCGTGCACAAGAGCCTCGTGGCGCGGTTTGCGCGCACGTTCGGCACCTTGATCCAGAGTGGTGTGCCGCACCTCGAAGCGCTCGACATCCTCAATGCCTCGACGCGCAACGTGCACATGAAGGGCGCGGTCGCGATGGTGCAGTCGTCGATCAAGGAAGGTGCTGGATTCGCGGTGCCGATGGGCGAAAGCCACATGTTTGACGACATCGTGATCAACATGGTCGACGTCGGCGAACAGACCGGCGAACTCGACCGCATGCTCGCGAAGGTCGCCGACCGCTACGAAGGCGAAGTCGATCGCACCGTCGAGACGACGTTCAAGGTCATCGAGCCGATCCTGCTCGTGGTGATGGCCGTCGTGGTCGGGTTCATCGTGTTTGCGCTGTTCATGCCGCTGCTCACGATGATGCAGACGATGAACAAGCGGTGACCTGAAGCATGCCGCTCGCCTGGCGCATCCTGCTGCTCGCGCTGTTGCTGAACGTGCTCGCGCTCGGCAGTGTGCAGCTGGTCGTCTACCAGCGGCAGCAGGACTGGTACCAGCGCGAAAGCACGACGTTTGCGGACCGGGTGCTCGGCACCTTCTCCGAACTGCAGCGCGTCTATTCGCCGGATCGCCTCGCCGATGGCCGGCAGGTGCGCGAACTCGTGTTGTCCCGTTCGATCCGCGAACTCTACGAGGACGTGATCGTGACGAGCGGGCGGCCGCCCTACGAAGCGCAGATCTACCTGAATCCGCGCGGCGCCGTGCATCGCGATCCGGATAGCTTCCCGCGCGCGCAGATCCTTGCCGGCATGGAGCAGGCGCGCGAGTCGGATGGCATGGTGCCGATCGCCGGTGGATATTGCCACGCGCTGCGCCAGGGGGAGTCGATTGCCGGCTACGTCTGGTTTGTGCCCAAACACCCGCCGGCGCTGCCGTCGAGCCTGCCGTTCTGGACCTCGATCCTCGCCGTCGGCATCGCCACGCTGTTGTTTGGGCTCGTGTTGTTCTGGGCGATCCGCCGCACGATCGGCAAGCCCCTTGGCAGTCTGCGTGAGGCGGCGGTGCAGGTCGCCGGCGGCAGCTATTCGGTGCGCGTGACCGAACCGCGCGGCGCCGGTGAGTTTGCCCCGGTGAGCGCGGCGTTCAACCACATGGCGAGGCAGGTGGAAAACCACACCGCGACCCTCGAGAAGGCCGTGCGCGAGGCGGTCGAGCAGGCCAAGCAGAAAGAACGTGCGCTCGTGCAGAGTTCGCGCCTGGCGAGCATCGGCACGCTGGCGGCCGGCGTCGCCCACGAGATCAACAACCCGATCGGCGGCATGCAGAACGCCGTGAACCGGTTGCTGCAGAATCCCGACCTCGCCGAACGGCAGCGCGTCTACCTGCAGCTCGTCCAGGACGGCCTGCAGAGCATCGCCCGCACCGCCCGGCGGCTGCTCGACTTCTCGCCGCGGCAGGCGGCGGCTGGCGACTTCGCGATCGACGTCGCCATCGAAGGCGCGCGCGCACTCGTCGACCACCGCGTGCAGCGACAGTATGTCGAACTCGAGGTCGCGGTGGCGCCGGGTTTGCCGAAGGTGCGTGGTGATGCCCACGAGATCCAGCAGGTCGTGCTCAACCTGCTGCTGAACTCGCTCGATGCGCTCGAGTCCAAGTCGCGCGGCGGCCGCATCACCGTGAGCGCCACTCACGAAGGCGGCAAGATCCACCTGCGCGTCGCCGACAATGGCCCGGGCATGGCCGCCGAGGATCTGCCGCGCATCTTCGATCCGTTCTTCACCAAGAAGGAGCGCCCCGATGCGAGCGGCCTTGGCATGTTCATCAGCTACTCGATCGTGCAGAGCCACGGTGGCGAGATGACGGTCGAATCGCGGCCCGGGGACGGTTTCCGTGTGCACATCGTGCTGCCAGTTGCCAACTGAGCCCGGCGCAACTGAGCCCGGCGCCCACTGAGCCCGGCGCCGCGGCTCAGGCGAGCGGTTGCCAGTCGAGTGTGCGGTCGAGGCTCGCCAGGACCGTCGCGTCGCAGCCGTAACCGGGACCATGCAGCGAACGGATCGTGAGCGCGCCCGCCTCGATGCGCAGTCTGGCGCCGGTTGCGGTGCGTTCGTAGAGGTCGCCGTGGGCCGCGAGTGCGGCTTCGACGACGGGCGCCGGCAGGTGGGCGAGACCCGGGAAGTAGTGGTGGCCGTTGCGTTCGCTGTTGCCGAGGTCGAGGCACGCCGCGGTGCAGAGGTCCTGCTGGAGTGCCAGGATCGGCAGGTTGGTGAGGTCCTCGCTGGTCTGGAAGCGCACGCTGCCCGGCGCGGCGGAGAGCTCCCGATTGCCGAGCGCGCGGAATACCCCTTTGCAGTTCTTCACGGAGACACCGTGGTACGAAGAACGCGCGAGGGTGTCTTTCTGTACGTCCCCTTCGTCGAGCACGAGGGGGCAGAACGTCCATGCGCTCGGATCCGAGGCCGGGTCCCGTTCGTCGCGGTTGCGCGGCAGCGGTTGTTCGACCCACTTCACGCGCTGCAGCAGCGAGCGGCCCGGCGCCGTTGCCTCCGTCGCGCGCCACAACGAACGCAGGGCGGGAACGCTCTCGATCTGCTCGTTGCCGTCGAGCGTGACCGCCACGTCTTCGCGCTGGAGTTCCAAGAGCAACTGCCCGATCGCGGTCAGTCGGGCGACATCCTGGTCGTGGCCACCGCCGATCTTCACCTTGAGCCAGCGCACACCGTGCCGCGCGAGCACTTCGTCGAGCGCCTGCGGCATGCCGTCATCCAGGCGCTCGGCCGCGGGCACCTCGGCCGCACGCAGCGGGTCGAGGCGCCCGACCGTGTGGCGAACGGCGATGTGCTCCAGTGGCCGCGCTGGCAGCATGGCGACTGGGTTGGCCCAGGCCTGCGCACCGTGCAGGAGCTGGCGGCAGAACAGGTCGCTCTGCAGCGCGGACCAGAACGACTGGTTGGCGAGTCGGCAGGCGCCGTCGAGCATGGCACGTTCGACAAGGGCCACGCCAAAGCCGGCCTCGAGCAGGCCCGGGGCGAGTGCGGGCTGTGCTTCGATCAGTTCGTTCTGCACTTGCTGCCAATGCAGGAACGCCGGCAGGAAGCCGTGCGCCGCGTAGCGTTGGCCGGCCTCGCGCACGCTCGTGCGCAGCGCTACCTGATCGGCTTCGGGCGGCCGGTCGAGGTCCTTGCGGAACCACTTCGGCACTAGCAGGTCGCTCGCCATGCCGATCGCCGTGCGCCCGTCTGGGGCGTCGACCACGCAGCGCAGGTGCAGCAGCGGGGCGCTCGTGACCGTGACCGCGCCAAACCGGAACGGCAGGCGCGTGCGGCAGGGAAGTTCGGCGGTGGCGAGTTCGCGCAGGCGCAGTTGCATGCGCGCACTCTACTAGCGGGTCGAATCGTGGGCCGTGACCGGCTGCTCGGTTTCCTTGCCGGAGAACAGCCAGACCTGGTTCTTGCCGCGGCGTTTGGCTTCCTGCAGCGAACGGTTGGCGTTGCGGCGCAGGTGGTCGACCGTGCTCGCCGAACGGCCGTCGTAGCTGTCGACGCCGATCGAGACCGTCACCTGGCGCTGGTAGCTGCCGTTCTGCACGACCATGCCCGAAATGCGTTGGCGGATGCGCAGTGCGGTCTGCACCGCTTCGGCGGGGCTCGTCTGCGGCAGCAGCACGCAGAACTCGTCACCACCAAACCGGGCCGCAAAGTCCGTCTCGCGCACGTTGCCCTTCAGCGCGTCGGCGACGCGGCGCAGCACTTCATCGCCAAACGCGTACTCCGTGGAGTCGTTGACCGACTTGAAGTTGTCGACGTCGATGAGCAGCAGCGAAAGCGGATTCTGGTGGCGCTGGGCGCGCTTCCACTCGAGGCCGAGGATGCGCTTGAAGTAGAGCTCCGAGGTGAGCCCGGTCTTGAAGTCGATGCTGACCTGACTCTCGAGCTGGCGGGCGCGCGAATGCAGGCCGCGGATCTTCGTGCGGGTCAGCAGGGCCAGTTCGATGCGGTGCACGCATTCGGCCGGCGAATAGGGCTTCAGCACGAAATCCCGGACCGGAATGCGCATCTGGCGTGCGTCGCCGAGCGCCTGCAGGTCGTCGACGAGCAGGATCACGGGCACCGGGTCATCCTCGCGCTGCAGGTTCTCCAGCAGTTCGAGTTCGACCCCGCCGGCGCACAGGACGAGCGGGTTCAGGACCACGACGTCGGGGCGGGTCTGGCTCACCATGCGGTGACTTTGCGCCAGAGAGTCGCCGATGTGGACTTCGTAACCGCTGCGGGCCAAGGTGCCGCAGAGCTCACTGAGCTCGTCGCGGTTGTGGTTCATCACCAGCACGACGCTAGGTGTAGCGGGTGCCCCAGGGGTCATCGGGCTCTCGGGAATCAAACCGCCGGTCATCGTACCATTGTCCGCTCCACTGACGGAATTGGCAAAGGGGGTAGGACGCTTCGTACTCTCCAAAGGTTGCTCAAACGACACGGTGGTGCAACTGCGGAAGGGGCCGCCGGAATGCGAGTCCGCGTCTCGCAAGCGAGGGGTGACGGCGGTGGGAGCAAGGTAAAGTGTAGCAAAGAACAGCTTTCAGGGAAGGGGCTCCTGCCGATGGCGCGGGGGGTTCTGCGCCAATGGCTGGGGCCGATTCCACGGGTGAAGGGCGATTCTCCACGGTAGGCAAGGGGTCTTCTGCCGGATTCGTCACCCTCGGACCCGGGAATCTGCGCCGCCCGAGGTGATTGCCGCGCAACGGCCGGCGCGGCACTACAACTCCGCGGCGGGCGAGGCGTTGCCGGTTCTCGCCACCCGGGGGATAGGGGGTCAAGGCGGCTCCGGTCCGGCCGTTCTTCCGCGAAGGGTTGCCAGAATCCGCCTTGACGCGCCACGAAGCGTCCATAGAATCCTTCGCCCTTACGTTCACCACGACCGTACCCGCGTCGCAGGAAACGAAGTCGCAGGAAACCCAGTTGTAGGCAAGGAGCCCTCTGCAAGTGCCGCTAGTAACCGCCCAGGAATTGATCGATGCCGGCGTCCACTATGGCCACCAGGCCAGTCGGTGGAACCCCAAGATGAAGCCGTACATCCACGGCAAACGGCACAAGATCCACGTCATCAACCTGGAAGAGACGATCAAGGGGCTCTACCGGGCAACGCACTTCCTGCGCCACCTCGCCGCGACGGGAGCGCAGATCATGTTCCTCGGCACGAAGAAGCAGATCCGCCCCGTGGTGGAAGCCGAGGCGAAGAAGTGCACCATGCCGCCAGTCACCGAACGTTGGATCGGCGGCACGCTGACCAACTTCGCGACGGTGCGTGAGCGCCTCGCCCGCCTCATCGAGCTCGAGCAGCTCGAGACGACGGGTGGCATCGAGAAGTACAAGAAGAAGGACCAGTCGACGATGCGTCGCGAGATGAAGCGCATTCGGCGCAATCTCGAGGGCGTTCGCGATCTGCACGGCCTGCCGGGCGCACTCATCGTGGTCGATCCGCGCCGCGAGGACAACGCCATGCGCGAAGCGAAGCGCATGAACGTGCCGGTCATCTGCGTGCTCGATACCGACTGCGATCCGACGTTTGCCGACATCGTGATCCCGGCCAACGACGACGCGATGAGCTCGGTGCAGCTCGTGTTGAGCAAGCTGTCCGACGCGATTCTCGAAGGTCGCCAGCAGTGCGATGAGATGACGCTTCGTGATGCCCAGCGCACCGCTTCGGACGACGTCCGCAACCGCCAGGCCCAGGGCCGCCGCCAGGAAGGTGGTCGCGATGGTGGTGGTCGCGGTGGTCGTGACGGTGGTGGCGGTGGTCGCCGCGGACCGGGTGGTCCCGGTGGTCGCCGTGGTCCGGGTGGACCCGGAATGGGTGGTGGCGGTGGCGGTGGCGGTGGTCGCTTCCAGGCGACTGGCCACGCCGATTCGGTCTCGATCGGTGGCGATCGTGCCGAGTCCGCTCCGGACGCGACTCCGCCTGCCGGTTAGTTTGTGGCCGGTTAGTTTGTGGCCGGCCAATTTGAGGCCGGCTAGTTCTGACGAGTCGTGCCTTCGAGCCAGCGCTCGACTTCGGTCGGGGCTGGTTCTCGGTGTGTCCGACAGATTTTTCGTGCACCCGCCAGGGTGCATGGACACCGCGGACCCTCGACTTCGGTCAGGGTCCCAAAGGGCTGCGAGGCCGGGGCCTTGATTGGCTAGCCGCGCCTCTGGTCAGCCTTGTGCCGGTCGGCCTTGGGCCGGTGTCTGGGCGGTGCACAGGTATTTACGGTGATGCCCGTCATCGCCGGGCTCGTGCACGACGCGGCGAGCCAATCCCAGTTTCTGCCAGCAACTGTTCTGCGAGGAATCCACGATGACTGAAATCGATGCCACGACCGTGATGCGCCTGCGTGAGATGACCGGCGCCCCCATGATGGAATGCAAGGCTGCCCTCAAGGAGGCTGCCGGCGACACCGACAAGGCGAAGGACATCCTGCGCAAGAAGGGCAAGCAGGTTGCCGACAAGGCTGCTGGCCGCGAGGTCAAGGAAGGTCTCGTCTACTCCTACACGCACCACAACGGCAAGGTCGGCGTGCTCGTCGAGGTCGTCTGCGAGACGGACTTCGTGGCGCGCAACGAGGACTTCAAAGCCTTCTGCCGCGGCGTGGCGCTCACCGTGACGGCCTACTCGCCGGCGTGGTTGAATCGCGAAAGCGTGTCGGCCGAGGCCATCGAGAAGGAGCGCACGATCGTGCTCGAGATGGCGACGGAGAGCATGAAGGGCAAGCCGCAGTCCGTGATCGACAAGGCCGTGGAAGGCCGCATGGACAAGTTCTTTGCCGAGAAGTGCTTGATGGAGAAGCAGTACGTGCCGGACGACACCAAGACGGTCGAGCAGTTCCGCACCGAACTGGTCGGCAAGATCGGTGAGAACATCCAGGTTCGTCGCTTCGTCCGCCTCGAACTCGGCGGCTGAGACGGGCCCCTCTGAGACGGGCCGTCTGAGACGGGCCCATTTGAGACGGACCGGCTGAGACGGACCGGCCGATTCCGGCGCAGTCCTCATCGCCTGCAGCGCCTTACACGGATCCCGACCCCGGAAGATTCGTCGTGAGGCGCGCCATCCACTACGCTTCGCAACCATGTCGCCAGCGCTCTCGACGTCCTCCATTCCCAAGCACATCAAGCGCATCCTGCTGAAGATCAGCGGCGAGAGCCTCGGGGAGGAGGGCGGTGGTGTAGCTCCCGCGGTCGTGGCGCAGGTCGCCGCGCAGATCGCCCGCGTGCAGCGCCTGGGCGTCGAGGTCGCGGTGGTCGTCGGCGGCGGCAACCTGCTGCGCGGCGCCGAGTTTGCCAAGCTCGGCACCAACCGGGCGACCGCCGACCCCCTGGGCATGCTGGCGACGGCGATCAACGCCCTCGCCATGCAGGACGCGCTCGAACGGGCTTCGGTCGAGACGCGCGCCGCGTGCGCGGTCGAGATGAAGACGATGATGGAGCCCTACATCCGCCGTCGTGTGATCCGCCACCTCGAAAAGGGGCGCGTTGTGATCCTTGCCGGTGGCACGGGCAATCCCTACTTCACGACCGATACGGCAGCGGCCCTGCGCGCCACCGAACTCGGCGTCGACGCGATCTTCAAGGCGACCAAGGTCGACGGCGTCTACACGGCGGATCCGGCGAAGGACCCGCAGGCGACGAAGTTCAAGCAGATCTCGTTCCAAGAGGCGCTGGCGCGCGACCTGCGCGTGATGGACCGCACGGCGTTCACGCTCTGCATGGAGAACCGCATGCCGATCATGGTCTTCGACATGTTTGTCGAGGGCAACATGGAGCGGGCCGTGCGCGGGGACGACATCGGGACTTGGGTTGTCTGAGTTCCCCGGGGTCGGCCACGATTCCCGAGTTTCGGCCGGCGCCCGTCGATCCTGAGTGCCCCTGGCGCAATTGCGCGCTACAGTGAGGCCGCAAGCCGTGTAGTTGG
Organism: Planctomycetota bacterium; assembly: GCA_020851075.1. Lineage (GTDB taxonomy): Bacteria > Planctomycetota > UBA1135 > UBA1135 > UBA2386 > JADZDL01. Next base: position 22,210 of record JADZDL010000120.1, read on the forward strand.
TCGTCGGCAGCTCCGACGGACCTTCGCATTCACGGTCAATTTTCGAACCATGGACCCACACGCAACGATTCTGGCGGACCTCAAGCAGAAGACCGACAAGACGCTCAAGCACTTGAAGGACCAGCTCGGCACCATTCGGACCGGGCGCGCTTCGCCGACGCTCGTCGACACGATCCGCGTCGACTACTACGGCACGATGACGCCGCTCGCGCAGATCGCGAACATCTCGGTGCCGGAGCCTCGCCAGTTGTTGATCAAGCCGTTCGATAGTTCGACGCCGATCTTCAAGGAGGTCGAACGCGCGATCCTGAAGTCCGACCTCGGACTCAACCCGCAGTCCGACGGCAAGGTGCTGCGGTTGATGATGCCGCCGCTCTCCGGCGAGCAGCGCCACAAGCTCGTGAACAAGGTGAAGGACCTCGTCGAGCAGAACCGGGTCGCCCTGCGCAACGAGCGGCGCGATGCCAACAAGATCGCCGACCAGCTCAAGAAGGATGGCCAGCTGACCGAGGACCAGTGCAAGAAGGCCCACGAGGCGATCGACAAGGAGCTCAAACTCGTCGACCAGCGCATGGAGGAGATCTTCAAGGCGAAGTCGAAGGAGATCCTCGAGGAGTGAGGCGGGGGAGCGCTTCCCTGGCCCGGTGACTGGTCAGAACCAGCGGGTTTCTTGCCCCAGAACCCTATTTCTGGAGCGTCGGTGTCACCCGCCCTCTTGCGCCGAAGGTGCCCAGGCGGTTCTATCCTTGCCCCCATTGCCTGATACTGGGGGGGCGTAGCTCAGCTGGTAGAGCAGCGGCCTTTTAAGCCGTAGGTCGCAGGTTCGATCCCTGCCGCCCTCACCAAACTTCCATCGACGGTGGTGGTGCTTGCCGAGTCTCTCGGCGGGTCAAGAAAACAGTCGCGAGAACCCCATGATCGATTCCGACTTCCTGCGCATGCTTGTCTGTCCAAGCACTCGGCAACCCTTGCGGGAAGCTTCGGCGGCAGAGCTCGCGGCGGTGAACGCGGCGATCGCCAAGGGCGGCGTAAAGAACCGCGGTGGCAACCCGGTCACGACGGCTTTCGCGGGCGGACTCGTGCCGCAGGACGGTTCGGTCGTGTATCCGATCCAGGACGAGATCCCGATCCTGCTCGCCGGTGAGGCGGTGCCCCTATCGGCGGCCAGGTAGCCACCCCGAGCCGCGTTCCGAACCCGGCCTGTGCGGGTGTTCTTTCTCCTCCTTCCACCCAGATATTCCCTTGGTTCTGCGAGCCGAAACGACGATGCCACTGGCTGGTCGCGGTTCTCCGGACCAGGGCCGCGCTCGCGTCGAAAAATCCTCGCAGCTCCGGCTGCCGCGCGAGAGCCTCCGCCGACTATTCTCCAGCCTCCACGCCCATGGCGACGAACTCTGAACAACCGCCCGTCCCGACCGTTCCGCCCGATGCGCACTTCGATGAGAAGGCCGGCATCTACGGGTTCTTCCGCCGTCACCAGCGGAAGCTCCTCTACACGGTCGGTCTGTTTACCCTGCTGACCTTCTCGGTCGGTGGTCCGATGCTGGCCGCCGTGCGCGAGCTGTTTTCGCCGACGCTGCCGATGCCGACCATCGCCGTCGGCGGGCAGCGGGTGTCGTTGACCAAGGAAGACACCGAGATGGGCCGTGTGCTGGCCAACTATGTCGGTGCACTCGCCGCGGTGTTGCCGCCGGTGGTGGCGGGCGACGACGGCCAGAGTGAACTCGCCGATGTCTACGCGATCCTGCGTCGCGTCGCGATCACCGAGGGTTTTGATGCTTCGTTTGCCGAAGTCGACCGAGCCATCGAAGTGGAGCGCGAATCGCGCAAGCTCCCGAATGCGACCCAGTTTGCCCTCCAGCGCGGTTTCCGGTCGCTCGCCGAGTGCCGTCTCACGATGCGCGAAGCGATGCGCATCGGCCAGATGCTGCGCCTGCAGACGCTCCTGCTCGACAATTCCGATGCCGCTGTGCTGAAGGCCGCGTGCTCGGACAAGGAGAAGGTCACGTTCCACGTGGCCTCGTTCGACGAGAAGGCGCTCGAGGAGCAACTGAAGGCCGCCGGCGGCATGACCGACGAGGACCTCAAGAAGTGGCTCGACGGCAAGAATGACGGCGACAAGTACCGCATGCAGGCGTTCGACACGAATCGCGTGCAGCTGAAGATCGGCGCTGTGATGCTTGCCGACTTCGATGCCGCGCAGTGGCAGGAAGAGGCCCTGAAGGACTTCAAGGTCGGCGAGGAGCAGCTGAAGAAGTCTTACGAGCAGGAGAAGGAGACCCGCTTCAAGAACGAGGACAAGACCTACAAGCCGCTCGAAGATGAGGCCGTGAAGGCCGAGTTGACGAAGCTGGCCCAGGTTGACCAGACGCTGAACTTCCTGCTGCAGAAGATCCGCGAGAAGCAGAATGAGGCGCTGGAGCCGGCCAACGCCGAACTGCGCAAGACCATCGAGGAACAGTCGGCCTCGTCGAACGCCGTCGCGGCGGCGAAGGCCAGGTTCGCCGAGGCTTCGGCCAAGTCCAAGGAGAAGCCGGACGACGCCGAGCTCAAGAATGCGGCGGAAGTCGCCGAAGGCGAAGTTCGTCAGGCCGAGGAAGCGATGGTCGCTCGTGAGGCCGCGCGGAAAGCCGCCGACGAGGCCGTGAAGACGGCGCGTTCGACGTTCGACTTCAAGGCTGCCTTCACGGCGCTGACGACGGACAAGAAGGGTTTCGTGGTGAAGGAGACGACCGGCAAGAAGAACGGCGACGAGCTCAAGGACCTGGAGGCCGACGGCGTCGGCCTCGGCACGTGGGCACAGTCGGTGCAAGCCACCGGCCTGCGCAGCACCGGCGACCTCTGCAGCATGCCTGGCCGTTCGGACAAGGCAGCGTTCCTCTATCAGGCCGCCGACATCGACGTTCGCCCGCTGAAGGCCTGGGACAAGCTGAAGCCGCTGGCCGAAGGTGCCTACTACACCGAGAAGGCCAAGACCGAAGCCGAGGCCAAGAAGAAGGTCATGGAGGAGACGCTGCTGCAGCTCGCCAAGGCCAAGATGCCTGAGAAGGTCGCCGAGATCGAAGGCACGCGGGAAGCCACCGTCGCCGAGAAACTCGCCGCGTGGACCAAGCGCACCACCGACGACCTGGCGTTGGCCGACAAGTACGTGCGTGAACTGCCCCCCGACACGCAGGCGGGCATGGATTGGCAGAACCGCCGCAACGTGCTCGCGGCCGAACTCGCAAAGGCTGAGGACAAGAAGAAGGAACTCGAAGCCGAGGTGCAGAAGCAGATCGATGCGGACATCGCGCTCGAAGCCAAGAAGCACCACGATTCGGTCCTCGCCGCGGCGGCTGGCACGGCGGGCTTCACGGTCGCCGAAGTTGGCCCGTATCCGCGCGAGCTGCCGAACAAGCCGCGGTTTGACAAGGCCTACAGCCCGACGATCGTCTTCCTGTTCCGCAACCACGCCGAGATGAAGGCGGGTGAGTCGACGGGCATCGTGCGCGATGAGACCAACCGCCTGTGGCTGGTCGGTTGCTGCACCAAGGTCGAGCCGCTCGCTCCCGCGGATATCGAACGGCGCGAGTTCGAGATGCTGCGCAGCAAGGCCGGTGGCTTCCTCACCTACGCGAGCATGCAGACCCAGCTCGCCTACCGGCAGGCCTTCACGAAGGAAGCCATCGAGGCGCGCTACTCGTTCGTCTCGGCCAGTGGCCAGAAGGCCGAAGAGAAGAAGCCCGAAGAGAAGAAGTAGCCGCGCCTCGCTCGGCGCGCGGCGCTTCAGTCGCGGCGCGCCAGCGAGAACACGCTGTGGCCCATCGGGAAGGACAGCCAGCGCAGCAGGAAGCGCTCGCTCGACATGATCGCGGTGAAAAGGCCGTTCAGCCACGGCGACAGCTTCACGCACATGTTGTTGTAGCCCGCCGGCAGTTTGCCGAGCCGGTCCATGAGCTTCTGCCAGAG
>JADZDL010000121.1 GCA_020851075.1 Planctomycetota bacterium
AGTGGCGAGAGCGCGCCGCCAGAGGTCGGCGGGATCACTCCCTGCACTTCGCAGACGAGGCGCGCGATGCTGACCCCGAGAGTCAGGATCGAGGGCAACAGGATCAGGCGCGTAGTGCTCAGTTTCGAATCGGACATGCGAGCAAACGAGCGCGCGAGGTCGTCGAATGCAATGGGGGAGTGAGTTCCCTGCCGCCGCGGCGCTATTCTCCGTTCCTACGATGCGCAATTGGCTGTTTGGTTGGCGTAATGCCGGTTTGCCGTGCGTTTTGGCCGCACTGGGGGGCGCTACTTTGGTGGCGCAGCAGACACTCGATGGGCAATCGGGGCAGTTGGGCTCTGGAGCGGTGGTCTCAGGAACGTGGGGCGCGATTGACGGGTTGGGTCGCGTGTTGCCCGGCCACGAAGTTGCTGGCTCGCCGCGCGCGGGACGCACCGTGATCATGTTCTACTTTCAGTGGCATGGCGCGCATGGCTACGACCACCATCGTCAGCCGCCGCCGAACGGAGGTGTCTGGCCGAAGGAGGCACGCGATTACGCGAGCCCCTTTGATCTCACCAAGATCCTCGCGACGGCCGGCCCCGGGAAGGCGCCGGCGTACGGGCCCGAGCATGCGTTCCACTACTGGGGCGAACCCCATCTCGGCTACTACCTGTCCGATGATGAGGCGGTGTTGCGACGTCACGCGTTGTGGTTGGTCGACGCGGGCGTCGACGCGATCGCACTCGATGTGACGAATGCGCTCACCTATTCGGCAAACTACCAACGTTTGATGGATGTGTACGCGGCGATGCGCAGAGAGGGCACGCCGACGCCGCAGGTGCTGTTCCTCGCATATGCCGGCGCGCGTCAGGTCACCGACACGCTGTGGCGGGAGTTGTATGAACCGCGCAAGCACGAAGAGCTCTGGTTTCGCTGGCGTGGCAAGCCACTGCTGCTTGCGCCCGCAGATGGTGTAGATCCCGCACATCGCGAGTTCTTCTCACTGCGACGTTCGTGGGCGTGGAGTGCTGGTGAGTGGTTTGGTGATGGGCGCGATGCGTGGCCGTGGCTCGATCACTTTCCGCAGCGGGCCGGTTGGCACGAAGATCCCAAACGTCCCGAAGCGCTCGCGGTAGCCGTCGCGCAGCATCCAACGACAAATATCGGGCGCAGTTTTCATGCGGGCGCGCAACCGCCGTTGGCGCAGCAGGAACCTGCGCAAGGATTGTGTTTTGCCGAGCAGTGGCGACGCGCACTCGAGGTCGATCCGGAGGTGGTGTTTGTCACGGGCTGGAACGAGTGGACGGCGATGCGCTTTCTGTCCGATGGGCATGCGACGATGTGCGGGCGCGAACTGGCGGCGGGTGAGAGTTTCTTCGTTGATCAGTATTCGCAGGAGTTCAGTCGCGATATCGAACCGATGCGCGGTGGGCACGAAGATGCGTACTACTGGCAGCTCGTCGATGGCATTCGCCGTTTCAAGGGTGTGCCACCTTCGCCGGAGGTCTCGGCGCCAACGACGATCGAGGTGGATGCACCGGGAAGTGCTTGGGAGGCCGTAAAACCGGCATTTCTCGACCATCGCGGAGATGACTTCGGGCGCGACCACGCGGGGTTTGGTGCGGCGGGCCCCTATCGTCAGTCGGCGGCGCCAAACGACCTGCTGCTCGCAAAGGTCGCGCGCGACGAGACGCACATCACGTTTCTGGTGCGCGCAGCCAAGGCGCTCATCGTTGCCCCTGATGCGCGCGACGCGATGCTGTTGTTTGTGGATGCCGACTGCGATCCGAAGACAGGCTGGAACGGGTTCGACTTCGTGTTTGGAGGGCGCGGCCATCACGACGGCACAACGTCCATCGAACGTATCGGGCCCGGCTTCGCCGATCGCAAACTGCTCGGTTCGGTGCCGACACACCGCGCGGGCACGGACTTCACGTTGCGCGTGTCGCGGGACCAGCTTGGCCTGCAGGGCAATCCGGCCGCGTTCGACTTCCAGTGGGTCGATGGTGTTGGCAACACCAGCAACCGCGTCGAGTGGCTCGACCACGGCGACTCCGCGCCCGATGCGCGCTTCGTCTATCGCTACCGTCCGCAGTGAAACCGGATCAGCCTGGCACGGCGTAGCGCTTCAGCGTCGCCAGCGGTGCGTACTCCAACGTCCGCTCGTGGGTGGCTTCGAGCACGAGGCGCGGCGCCCGTCCATCTTCGAGGGCTTCGGCCCAACGCGCCGCACACAGGCACCAGCGATCGCCGGGCTTGAGGCCGGGGAAGCCGAACTCAGGCCGCGGCGTCGACAGGTCGTTGCCGGCCTGCTTGCTGAACTCGAGGAACTCCGCGGTCATCACGGCGCATACCGTGTGGGCGCCGAGGTCCTCGTTGGACGTGTTGCAGCAGCCGTCACGAAAGAAGCCCGTCATGGGCTCCTGGCTGCATTCCTTGAGCTCGGTGCCGAGCACGTTCTTGGCGGTCGCTGACTTCGATTTGGGCATGCGTGCAAGTAGCCGTCGCGCTGGCGGCGGGCGCACCAGCATAGCGGCGCGCTGCCTTCCGTGTCCCTCAATGGCCCGCCGCGATCTCGGCGGTTTCGCCCGCGCGCACCGAGAAGCGATGGAACCGGACCGCACCACCCTTGGTCTGCCACGCAAGGGCGTAGTTGCCCGCGGGCAGGTCGAGTTCGCAGTCGGGCTTGAGCTCGGCACCGTAGATGCGCACGTCGACATCGGCGCGCAGCTGGTAGAGCTCGATGACGAGCCGCTCGGCGGCAGGCAGGCTCGCCGGGTCGAGGTGCAGGTGCACCCTCGCCGCGGCCCGCAGATCGATGCGGCCGAGATTGCAATCGGCCTTGCCGTCGAGCCAGTGGCGGCCACCATCGAGCCAGCCAGAGCCGGGGGCGAACACTTCGAGGCGGTACCAGCCAGCGGGCAGGTTTGCCTGGCGCCAGGGTTTGCCCGCTTCGGGGCGCTTCACGCGGGCGCCGATGCCGTTGTCGAGGTTCCACACGCGGGCCGACACCTCCCCATGAGTCACGCCGTCGGGCAGGCCCAGATCAAACTGCATGGCCTTCGTGGCCGTGTCGTCGAACGTGAGCAGCAGGTCGGCGGTGTCGGCGAGCACATTCACCTCGGTGCGGACCGGCAGCGGGAACTTGCCGCTGGGCTCCCACAGCAACACGGTGCCCGAGGTGCCTGGAAGGTTGGCGAGCACGAAGCTGCCGTCTGCTTCGGTCTGCGCAGTGTCGCACCACGTGCCGTCGGCGGCTCGCCACGTAACCGTCGCCCCCGCCAGGGCACGTCCCGCGGCGTCCTTCGCATGGCCGCGCACGCACGAATCGCGGTGCAGGTTAAGCGTTGCTGGGGTAGTGCCTGTCGTCGTCACCGCTGCTTTCGTGGCGAGTCCCGTTGCCATGCCGCCCGCGCGAACGGTGAAGTCGCCGGGCTGCAAGTCGTTGAACTCAAACTGGCCCTCGTCGTTGGTCGTCGTGCGCGCCAGCGGTTGTGGGCCGCCGGTCATCAGCGCGACGGGGATACTCTTCGCCGGCTTGCCGTCTTCGCCAAAGACCGTGCCGCTGATGCGGGCGAGTTGCGGCGGGGGTTCGGTGGAGATCTTGCCACCAGAGACCTCGATTGCGTCCGTGAACGTGAAGGATATGCCCTCGCTCAGGCTGATCGTCGAAACGACGTTCTCGTCCTCGCTGGTTCTGGCTTCGGCGGCGCGGTCGGCAAACTTCGCGTGCGGATGGAGGCCGGCGTGCTTCTTCCCGTCACTGTCAGCCTTGAAAGTGCCCACTACAGGCATTCCGCCGAGTACGCGCAGTTCGGGGCCATGACCGCTGACCAGGCGAAGGGACACGGTGCCTGCCGGAACCGGTGGCTGGCTCGTCTGCCCGATCGTGACGGCAACGCGGGTGCCGTGTTGAAGGGCCACCCGGCGCAGTGTGCCACGCTCGTCAGTGATTACGACTTCGCCACTCGGCACGCGCGAACGCCAGCTCATGAGCGTATGACCATCGGGGCCGGTCGGCGACGGTGCATCGTTGAACGTGCATGCGGGCGGGGCGAGACGCAGTGTGTGGTCCTTTACCGGCAAGCCAGTCTCGTCGACGACGAACGCGTCGAGCTCAAGCAGGTACGGATGGTCGAGCCAGGCGAGGCTCGCCTCGGCGGCGTTCACTGCCGCTTCGCGCACGGCGGTGTCATTCTTGACCCCGGCCGTGCTGGAGGTCAGTGACGCCCCATCCGTTTCGGGCTTCTTCGCCTCCAGGTCGTGTCGCGGTGCCGGGTCCTGGCCCAAGGAATAGACAAGCAGTCCGCCGGCGCATAGCAGGCCCGCGGCCGCGAGGGTCTTTGTGGTGGTTCCCAAGATCCAGACTCCAGTGAGGGTGAGGCCCGCCGCCGCAGTGCTCAGCGGCAGACCGAAGGTGAGCAGCAGCGCCATGCGCCACCGTTGCGGATCGCCGCCGCTCTGGCGGTCGAGGCGGCCGCGCAGCATGACGAGCCCGCGCTGCAGGCGGCTCTTCACGGTGGCAAGGTTTGCCCCCGTTCGCTTGCAGATGGCGCGCGGCGGCAGATTCTCGAAGTAGCGCAGGAAGATCGCCGTCTGGAAGGGCTCGTCGAGCGACAGCACGGCGTTGGTCACCGCCTGCAGCATTTCGCGCCGGCCCAGCACCTCCGCGGGCGAACTCGATGGTTCGGGCCGTGGCAGTGCCCCTTCGCGTTCCGCGCGGCGACGTTCGCGCCGCCGCCACTGGTAGGTGAAGTTGATGAGCGTGCGCTGCAACCAGCCGCCGAGCGGGCCGGGCTTGAGGTTGCGCTGGGCAAGGGCCTGGCGCAGGGTTTCCTGGGTCACGTCGTCCGCCGCATGCGGATCGCGCAGGAGGTCACGTGCGATGCTGCGCAGGCCTGCGGCGTGGCGGTGCAGTTCAGCTTCGAGTTCGTGCGGATCGGACATGGGATGGCGTCGGGGGAGCCATGCTATCCATGTCGTGGAAGGCGGATCGGATGCAGGAAGGTGTGAATTGGGTCAGGCTGGGTGGGGTTGGTTGGGCCCGGCAGGGTGGGCGCGGCAACGAATGCGCCACGCATCCCCTAGATGCGCCGGCGTGGTGTCTAGCGGTCCCCTAGCCGGACGATCACCCCGTTGGACACCGATGCCCAACGAAAGTAGCCGGGAACTTCGAAGCTGAGTGCCTGCAGGTTGAGTTCGAAGCCGAGCAGGTAGGGCACGTTTGGGAGTGGCAGGTCCCACGACGCGAAGCCAAGGGGGTTTGGCAGGCTCATCGGGTAGCTGCTGTCGGACGAAGTCCACGTCTGGCAACCCGTAAGCCCGAAGGGTGCCAGGCTGTATGGCAATGGTTGCCCCAGGAACGTGGTGCGGTTGAAACCGAGCACTCCAAAGGACGTCGAAAAGAACGCGGGCACGTTGCCGAGCTGGAGGTGGAGCGTTTGCCCGAGCACCCCAGTGGAGCCGGGCACGACGCTGAGTGACGGGATGCCGCGCGTGCCAACGCAACCGGCGCCGAAGGTGGACCAGCGCCAGAATACCGGGAGGTTGATGTTCCACACCTCATCGGTCAACGAGGTCCCGCATCCGCCAGCAAAGAGCAGTAGCTCGTTGGTCGTCGGGTCGTGCAGCAACTGCTCGCCGCTTCGTGCGGTTGGTGCAGAACTGGTCGGAATGTGCAGCATCCACGCTTGTCCGTCCCACGACCACAGATCTGCCAGGCAGCCATTGGCGTCACCACCATGCACGATGACTCGTTCAGAGCGCGGGTCGTAGGCCATGCCGAAGCTCTGCCGCGGGCCAGGATTCCAGGGGCCACCGGCGCCGCCTGCGGGCGTGATTTGGGTCCAGGCCACGCCGTTCCATTCCCAGATGTCGGAGCGAAGGCCGTTGCCATCCGATCCACCGAAGAGAACGGTGCGGTTGCGGAATGCGTCGTACGCGAGTCCGTGGGCGAAACGCGCCGGAGGCAAGGACGATGGATTGCGCAGGGTCCATGCTGTGCCATTCCACGACCAGAAGTCGCCGAGCGGCGCGCCCGTGCTGTTCTTGCCGCCGAACAGCAGGCCGACGTTGGCGGCGCGATCGAAGGTCATTCGATGTTCGGAGCGAGCGGACGGAGCGTTCGCGAGCGGGAGATACGTCCAACTACCATTCGCCCAGGTCCACGTGTCGTTGAGTGCCGTGCCGAGTGGGTTGCGACCGCCGAACAGCAGATTGTTCTGCCGCGCTGGATCGAGCATCAGCGAGTGGTTGGCGCGGACCATCGGGTTGAGCAATGAGAACTGCTTGGTCCAAACGCTGCCTTGCAGTTCGTAGGTGAGGACTGGGAAGGTCGTGCCGGTGGAACCGCCGAAAAGAAGTTGGCCACCTGCGGGCAGTGGGGCAACGGCATGGCCCGTAACCGCTGGAGGAGCGGAGGTGGTTGTCACCTGCGAATAGGTGGCCGGCGCCGTCGGTCCGGTTGGTGCACCTAGGAATTCCCAGGTGTCGCCGAGGATCGAACCGTCATAGCCGCCGAAAAGCACGGTTCGCCCACGCTGGGCGTCATAGCTCATCGCGTGGTAACCGCGCGCTGTTGGGCCGGAAGTGACGATCTGCGTCCAGGTGAGGCCGTCCCATTCCCAGGTGTCACTGAGGTTGCCGCCATCCCTTCCTCCGAAGAGTACCGTGCGTTCGCGCTGGCTGTCGTAGACCATTGCGTGATAGCCCCGGGCCGATGGACCAGGCGTGTTTGTATTTGTCCACGTTGCGCCGTCCCACTCCCAGGTGTCGCTGTAGTAGTTGCCACCATCCCTGCCACCGAAGAGCACGGTGCGCCCACGTTGGCTGTCGTAAGCGAGGGCGTGAAAGTAGCGGGGTGCTGGACCCGAAGAACTGACCTGAATCCAGTTGCTGCCGTCCCATTCCCAGGTGTCGTTGAGGACAGGACCGCTGCCTTGGCCACCGAAGAGGATCGTCTTGTTGCGTGCGCTGTCGTAGGCCATCGCTGGGCCGCAACGCGCGCCTGGACTAGCAGTGGCTGCTTGCGACCAATCTACGCCGTTCCACTGCCAAGTGTCGCCAAGCAGGATGCTGCTACTGGTACCGCCGAACATCACACACCGTCCGTTCGCGCTGTCGTAGACCATCGAGTGCACCGCCCGGACCTGTGGCATGGTGGCGGGGAGGACCTGCGTCCAACTTGCGGTTCCACCATCCCACTCCCAGGTATCGTTGATCTCGCCGCCAAGGGTTCCGCCGAACAGGACGGATCGCCCGCGCTGGGCGTCGAAGGCCATTGCTGAGCCGAAGCGCGCAGGAGGCGTGGTGCCTCCGGGTGTCAATTGCGTCCAGGTTTGTGCGGGCAGGATGCAGCCTGCAGAGGTCGCCAGCAGGGCTGCCCGGCACCAGCTCGAAGTAGAAGAGGATGCAGAGGCGTAGTGCGAGGGCATGATGGGCGAGGGTGTACGTCGAAGAGGACAAGGCGACATCGTTCCCGTGCTGCGATGTGTGCCGCGGATTGAGACTGCTAGTGAACGATCCCCCTCTGCGAACGCCTGGTCAACCTCCAATGGGCAGGGCCGGTGAATCGACGCTGGACGACGCGGTGGAGCAATATGTAGTCGGTTCGCGGGAGAACCAGTGGATCTCCAAGACGGCGAAGCATGATGCTGCTGTGGCAAACGAGCTGACGGCTTCCCTGGGTGATCTATGATCGAGAGAGTTGATTCGCTGAACTATCCCAGTGACGCCGTGGTTCCCGAAGCAGCAACAACTTTGGAACGCGAGGGTCACTGCGTGCTGCGTTCGGTGTTCTCGCCTGCCGAGATCGATGCTCTGCGAGCCGAGATACTCGACGTCTATGCCCGCGTCCCAGCCGAGATGCGTCAGTCCGCCATCACGCCGGAAGTCGGCGAGATGTATCGCTACTGGATGTTCCATCACAGTCCTCTGTGCCAGCGTGCGATCGCGCGTCGTGAGATTCTCGATGTGCTCGAGCCTCTGCTCGGTGGCGATTGTCATGTCATCGCCTGCACCAGCTGGCGCAATCCGCCCGGCAATGCGCTCACGCCGAACGGTCTGCAGTGGCATGTCGATGGCGGGCCTCATGTGCCGCGCAATGAAGGTGCGGCATGGCCTGCTCATATCGCGTATCCCGTCTTCGTGGTGGCCGTACACATTCACCTCCAAGATGTGACCGCAGCCGATGGGCCGACTGCCTGCATTCCTGGTAGCCACACATCCGGACGTGTGCCGCCATTCGAACGCAGGTGGGATCTTGATCTCGAGTATGCGGGGCGGGGTGCGGTGCAGCACCTGGTGCGCGCAGGAGATGTCGACTGCCGCGTTTCCGATGTCTGGCACCGCCGATGGCCGCCGACGCCGGAGGCGAAGGGGCGGTTCTTCTTGCAGACCAACTACGCAAGGCGCGACATTGCGCAGCGTGTGTTGCCGACCGAACAAGTGAATCACGCTTCTCCGGAGTCACTGGCCCGTGCCAGAGACGATCGCGAGCGGCGACTCCTGGGCCTGCATCCGCAAGGCTACTTCGATGCTTGACTCGCCCACTTGACGCATTGGGCGACCAGTTAGCGCGGGTTACCCGAGCAGTTCGTCGAGGCTCGCAGCCGTGAGGATACGTTCGGCCCAGCGGTCCAGCATGTCGATGTCCGCTGCGCGGATCCTGCGCTCCGTGTCGGGTGGCACGACGCCGAAGCGATGGTGGATCAGGCGGAGCAGCAGTTCTGCGCGGCCCTCAGCCTTGCCTTCGGCTCGGCCCTTTGCGAGGCCCTTTGCCATGCCCTGTTCGAGCCACTGTTGTGCGATGGTCTTGCCCATTGCTTCTGTCCCTTCGTCGATGCGTGCTGTTGCCGCCCGGAAGCGCTCGGGCGGCGCTTCGAGCAGGGCGGCGAGGTAGGAGAATAGCGACAACAGCCCGAACCTGCAGGCCGGATCCGCCCACAGGGCTCGCCACAGTGGCAGCCAACGTTCGGCGAACACCATGGGATCGCTTGCCAGGCTCTCCCGGACGAACTGGAGGAGCAGCAGCGTCAGCGTTCCTTGCGGTGGCATGGGCCGAGCCCGGATCGTTGCCTCCGGTGTCGTTGCCAGATCGTCGAGCACGAAGCTCAAGTTGGCCTGGAGCGGCGCCAGGATCCGCCTAACGGCTGCCGGGAAATGGCCAAGGTCGATCAGGTCCAGAACGGAGCGTGGCGCCTTCCAGCCGTGCTTGCCGTGATGGACCACGATCGGAATCACCGGGGGAAGCATCGTGGCGTCGGGGTGTTCCCGCACGAACGTTTCGTGGATGCGGACGACGTAGTGCAGCACCTGCAGGGCCGTGAATCTGTCGCCAAACGACTTGTGCTCAAGCACCACGTAGATCAGCACCTTCTGCCCGCCGGCCATTGCCGAGAACAGCAGGTCGGTGTGCTTGTGCCGCAGAGATTCGTCGACGAACGACCCGGGAATGAGCGTCAGCGTCGACCAGTCGATGGCCTCTACCAGATCGCGCGGCAGTAGCGTTCGCAACAGGGCCCCGGCTTGGACCGGGTCCTGGAACGTGCTGCGAAACAGGGAATCGTGTTCATGGGCCATCTTGAATGCTCCTCTGCATTCAAGTGGCACACCCGGGGAAGGTTTGGCCCCGGATTTTGGGTGACGACTACTTCGGGTCGATCGATTTGAGGGGGAAGGTCGGCGATGGCTGGTGCTCGCGCACGAGCACGCGTTCGAGCTTCTTCACCAGCTGCGGCATCTCCTGCGCGAGGTCCTTTGCTTCGGCTTCGTCGTGGGTGAGGTCGTATAACTCCGTCACGAACGTCTCCTTCTGCAGGTTCTTGCGGATGAGCTTGTGGTCGCCGACCCACAGTGCTTGCCAGCCGCCATAACCTGCAAACTCGCGATACAAGAACTGCCTTGTGGGCTGGGCCTCGCCGCGCAGCGTCGGAGCGAAGTCGATGCCGTCGATATTCTTCGGCGGCGTGGCTCCACAGATGGCGGCGATGGTCGGCATCCAGTCCTCGAAACCCGTCACGCGCGCGCTCTCGCTGCCTTTGGCGATGTGGCCGGGCCAACGCGCGATCGTTGGGACGCGAATGCCGCCTTCGTACATCGAGCCCTTGCGGCCGCGCAGGGGGCCGCAGGACTCGAAGAAGTCGCAGTCGGTGCCGCCGACGGGACTGTGAGTGGCGCCGTTGTCCGAAGTGAATACGACGAGCGTGTTGTCGGCGAGGCCGAGGGCGTCGAGTTTGGCGAGCAGCGCGCCGACTTCGCTGTCGAGGCGCGTGATCATCGCGGCATAGGTCGCGCGCGGCGTCGGTGTGGGCGTGTAGCCATTGGCGCCGGTGTAGGGAGTCTCGGCGAACTTGCCGAGATAGGCCTTCGTCGCGTCGGCGGGGGCGTGCAGGGCGAGGTGCGGCAATGTCGCGGGGTAGTAGAGAAAGAACGGGCGGTCCTTGTTCTGCTCAAGGAACGCGACGGCGGCGTCACGGATGTGATCGGGCGCGTAGTCCGTGCCGAGGAAGCGCGCGTAACTCTTCGGGTCGTTGGGGTCTTCTTCGGCGCGCAGTTTGCCACTGCCGGGAATCGCGGGGTTGTTCGCTAGCGTGATGCGCGTCGCGTTGTCATACAAATACGAAGGCCAATACGTATGTGCGTGACGCTGGCAGTTGTAGCCGTAGAAGCGTGCGAAGCCGCGTTGCAGCGGATCGCCGGAAGTGCCAAACATGCCTAGGCCCCATTTGCCGAACGCTCCGTTGCTGTAGCCCGCGTCGCGCAGCACTTCGCCGATCGTCGTTTCCGACGCAGGAAGTGGCCATTGGCCTTCGGGTTTGGCCTCCTGATTGTCGCGCACGGCCGCATGGCCGGGGTGTTTGCCCGTCATCAGCACGCAGCGCGAGGGCGCGCAGACGGGCGAACCTGAGTAGTGGTGCGTGAGGCGCATGCCGTCGCGCGCGAGCGAGTCGATGTGGGGCGTCTGGATCTTCTGCTGGCCGAAGCAGCCGAGTTCGCCGTAACCGAGGTCGTCCGCCATCACGAAAACGACGTTGGGCTTTGGCGGCGCTGCGGCTGGCGATTGTGCAAGCAGCGGGAAGGCCGTGAGCGAGACGGCGAGCAGTGGGCAGCGGATCGGCATGTGCGCAGGGTAGTCGTCAGGCGGGTCTCTTGTCGCGCGAGAATGTCGCTACGCTGGGTGCATGCCCGATGCGACCTTCTCGTTGGCCGAGGCGCGTGCGTTGCTGGCCCGCACGCCGCAGACCTTGGACGTATGGCTGCGGGACTTGCCGGAGGCCTGGCTCGAAGGTGACGAAGGGCCGCAGACGTGGAGCCCGCGCGTTGTGCTTGGCCATCTGGTCGAAGGCGAACGAATGGACTGGATTCCGCGCGTAGAGCACATCCTGCGCCATGGCGAGGCGGTTCCGTTCCCGCCGTTTGACCGGTTCTCGCAATTGCAGCGCGGTCTTGGCTCCATGGGCGAGGAGCTGAGGAGGTTCGCAGAATCGCGAACGCAGAGCCTGTGCGCGCTCGATGCAAAGCGGTTGACACCGGAGCACCTGCAATTGCGTGGCAAGCATCCAGAGTTTGGCGTGGTCACCCTTCAGCAACACCTGGCGACCTGGGGCGCCCACGATCTCACGCACGTTGCCCAGATTGCGCGTGTGATGGCAAAACGGCTGGCGGTCGCGGTGGGGCCGTGGCGCCAGTATCTGCGCGTCTTGCAGTGAGTGGCGCGCGCGGATCGGTTGGGGTTGCGGCGCGCGAGTCGCAGTGGACGCAGTTTACGCGAGCAGTTCGCGCACGACCTTGCCCGCAACATCCGTGAGGCGGAAGTCGCGCCCCTGGAACGGCCACGTGAGCTTCTCGTGGTCGAAGCCGAGCAGATGCAACATCGTCGCGTGCAGGTCGTGCACGTGTACGCCGCCGTCGACGATGTTGTAGCCAAAGTCATCGGTCGTGCCGTGCGCGTGGCCGGCGCGAACACCACCGCCAGCGAGCCAGATCGTGAAGCAGCGTGGGTGGTGATCGCGGCCGTAGTCGTCCTTCGTGAGTTTGCCCTGGCAGTAGGCGGTCCGACCAAACTCGCCGCCCCAGACGACGAGCGTGTCGTCGAGCAGGCCGCGCCGCTGCAGGTCCTGGAGGAGTGCGGCGGAACCCTGGTCGGTTTGTTGGCATTGGCGCGTGATGCCGCCGGGCAAGCCGCCGTGTTGATCCCAGCCCTGATGGAATAGTTGCACAAATCGTACGCCACGTTCGAGCAGGCGGCGCGCTAACAGACAGTTTGCCGCGTAGGTGCCAGGCTCTCGTGCGGATTGCCCGTACAGTGCAAACACCGATTCGGGTTCGTTCGAGAGGTCGGCAACCTCCGGCACGCTCGTCTGCATGCGGAAGGCGAGTTCGGCCTGGGCGGTGCGGGCCGTGATCGCGGCATCGGCTTCGTGCGCGAACTGATCCGCGTGCAAGCGGGCCAGGGCCTCGACTTGGGCGCGCCGCAGTTCGGGCGTGGTGCCCGCCGGGTTGTCGAGGAACAGCACGGGTGCTGCGCCACCGCGGAATTGCACGCCTTGGTACTGGCTCGGGAGAAACCCTGTGCCCCAGAGGCGCGCGTAGAGCGGTTGGTCGCGTTGGGCGTCCTTGCTCACGAGCACGACGAATGCGGGCAGATCACGGCTGTCGGCGCCAAGGCCATACGCGGCCCACGCACCCATCGATGGTCGGCCGCTGATCTGGCTGCCCGTGCAGAAGAACGTGATGGCCGGGTCGTGGTTGATGGCCTCCGTGTACATCGAACGCACGACGCACAGTTGGTCGGCAACCTTGGCGGTGTGCGGCAAGAGGTCGCTGATCGAAAGGCCGCTGCGGCCGTATTGGCGGAAGCCCGTGAAGGAACCCGCCATCGGCAGGGTCGCCTGGTTGCCGCTCATGCCCGTGAGGCGCTGGGCTCCGAGCACGGATTTGGGCAGGTCTTCACCGTGCCGCTGCTGCAATACGGGTTTGGGGTCGAACGTCTCGAAGGGCGACGGTCCGCCAGCTTGAAACAGATACACAACCCGTTTGGCGCGCGGTGCGAAATGGGGGCGGCGATCGGGTTCGCCCAGCGTGTGCAGTGCGAGCGCACCGAGGCCCAAGGAGGACTGGCCGAGAAAGGCGCGGCGGCCGAGCAGGTTGTTCATCGCAGCACCACCACGGCGTCACTCGCCATCAGAGTCGATGCAACGAGAAACAGGGCTTGTTTGGGGTCATTGGCGGATGCGTGCAGCGAGCGGAGCGCGGCGAGCTCTTCGGCGCGCGGTTGACGCACTGCGAGGCACGCAAATACGCGGCCGATCCGTTCGTCGTCGGTGGCCGTTGGCAGGTCGTTCAGGATGCGTTCGGCGAGGGCCGTGGCGCATTCCGTGAACACCTGGTCGTTCCAGAACGCGAGCGCCTGCAATGGCGTGTCGGTGTTCTGGCGCCGGGTGTTACACGACTCGCGACTTGGCGCATCGAGCACCGTCATGTTGGGTGGTGGCGCCGTGCGTTTGCGATAGGTGTAGAGACTGCGGCGATGCGCATTGGGCCCGGTATCAGGCTTGTAGTCGGCACCACCCCAGCCGACGCCGGCGTCGCGCCAGAGGCCTTCGGGTTGCCACGGGCGAACGCTGGGGCCGCCGACCTGTTCGTGCAGGAGGCCCGATGCGGCCAGGGCCTGGTCGCGCAGCACCTCGGCCGAGAGGCGGAACGAGGGGCCGCGCGCCAGGTGTACGTTGGCGGGATCCGCATCGCGTTGCGCGACGGTCGCGGTCGAACTCTGGCGGAACGTCGCCGAGATGACGATGCGTCGCAGCATGGCGCGCAGGCTCGGTGCGGCCTGGAAGTCGCACGCGAGCGCGTCCAGCAGTTCGGGTTGTGCAGGCGGTTCGCCGAGCTTGCCGAAGTTCTCGGGCGTGCCGACGAGGCCTCGTCCGAAACACTGGGCCCACAAGCGGTCAACGACGACGCGTGCAGATAGCGGATTCTCCTTCGAATTCAGCCATGCAGCGAGGCCCAGTCGAGTCTGTGGCGAGGCCCCCGCGAGCGGCGGGATGCTGGCGGGCGCCGCGGGCGGAACCGGATGTTGGCGGTCGGGCTGGTCATAGGCGCCGCGACGTAGCACGTAGCGTTCGGGCGGACAAGGATGGTCCGCCATCACCATGAGTTCGGGGAATGTCTCTTCGTACGCGTGGAGTGCCTGGCGCGCGGACCTCATTTCCGCCTTGGCACGAACGGCGGCTGGGTCGAGTGCTGCGAAGTGGGCCGCGAGTTGCACTAGCAACGGCTTGCGCCCTGATTGCACGGCGACTTCGGCCTCGGAAAGGCACCGGTCATAGACGCAGAAGTCGTCGATGCGGCCGCCCGTGAAGCCACGATCGCGATCGCGCGCGCCGAGTTCGAGCGTTCGCACGGTTGGCGGCCCGTCGAGGTGATCACGGAGGGTGGTTGCGGCTACGCGGTCGCCGTCGACGAAGATCTTCATGCCATTGGCGCGGGAACTACCGTCGTACGTGACTGTGACGTCGCACCATTTCTGCAGTGGAAGTTCCTTGTCCATGCGCACGGCAATTGCCGAACCTGGCCACAGGTGGGCGATCTCCCAGCAAAGTCGACCATCCTTGATCAGGAGCTGGTAGCCCTGTGCGTCGGCGTCTTCGGTGTAGTGGCTCGTGTGCAGCACCACGGCGCGTTCTTTGCGATCGGGGCACCACAGGCGCAGGCGCAGGCTGAAGTCGTCATCGCGGGAGAACGCTGGCAGCCCCGGTACGGCGATGCGCGCGTCGCCATTGCATTCCACGGCCGAACCGTCGCCCGCCGCGACGAGGTGAAGGTCGGCGGGCACACGGGCCGTTCGCTTCGCATCGTGTTCGTCGCTGCATTTGCCTTCGGTCAGCGAATCGAAGCGGAACTGCGCGATCGGCACTGGGAGCACGATGGCCGAGTCGGGGTGCGCCGGCGCGGACCAGATTGCCTGGTTGTATGTGTTTTCGGCGGCTTCGGCTCCGAACCGCATGTGGAGCAGATTGAGTTCCTCTTCCTCGGTCGTGAGGCGCATCGCGGGCCGCGGCGTGGCGCCCGTCGAATAGGGATAGAGGCCAGCCTCGTCGATCGCGAAGAACCCACCGAGCGCGTAGTAGTCGCGCTGCGTGATCGGATCAAACTTGTGATCGTGACAACGCGCGCAACTGATCGTGAGGCCGAGGAACGCGGTGCCAAACGTGTCGACGCGGTCGGCGATGTACTCATGCCGCCATTCTTCGTCGATCGAACCACCTTCGTTGGTCTGGCGATGCAGCCGCCAGAACGCGGTCGCCGTGCGCGTCTCGGTGGTGGGGTTTGGCAATTCGTCGCCGGCCACGATCTCGCGCACAAGCTGGTCCCACGGCTTGTCCGCGGCGAGGGACCGGATCAGCCAATCGCGCCACGGCCACGTTCTGCATTCGAAGTCCGATTGATAGCCATAGGTGTCCGCGAAGCGCGCGAGGTCGAGCCAAGGCGTAGCTAGGTGTTCGGCGTAGGCGTCGCTGCGCAACAGTTCGTCGACATTGCGCTCGTAAGCGTCTGGCCGCTCGTCGGCGAGAAACTGCGCGACCGCTGCTGGGCTCGGTGGCAACCCGGTAAGCACCATGTGTACACGGCGCAGCAAGATGGCACGGTCGGCTTCCGGCGAAGGTCCAACACCCTGCTTGCGCAGACCCATGAGCACAAACTGGTCGATCTCATCGCGGCACCAGCTTGTGTCGACGTTCTCGGGCAGGCGCTTCTGCGGCGGCACGAACGCCCAGTGTTGGGCCTGGGCTGTGGCTTGTTGTGCCGAAGCCATCGCCGACAGTGCTGCAACGGTCATGCAGAGCTTGCGAGCAGTGCTAGCGGTCATGCTGGGGGCTCAGGAGATTGGACTTGGGGTGACTAGGGAAGAGAGGCTAACGCTAACTCCCATTGGCACCGAAGAGGCCATCGGATCCCTGACCCAGGACTTGTCGAGGGCTCTTGTGCAAGGTTCCAGGAGCGCCAATGCTGTCACCTCCGAGTTCCGTCCGACCTCCTCCCATGCACAAGATCTGCTCCGCGTTGCTGTTGGCGGCCGCCATCGGCTTCGTCCTTGCGGTTGCGTGGCACGACCGGGGGATGGCCGTGGACGACGCCTACATCACGTTTCGCTACGCGCAGAACGTCTTGTCGGGCCATGGGCTGGTCTGGAATCCTGGCTCGGTCCCGTGTGAGGGATACACCAACCTCACCTACGTGATCGGCATTGCCGGGCTCGGGGCGCTGGGCGTAGCGCCAACCCATGCCGCGTGGGGGCTGGCGGCACTGAGCCTGCTGGGTCTTGGGTTCTTGTTCTGGCGCGCGACCTGCAACGCTGGCAGGTTGGCGCCCTTGGCGATCGCGCCGGCGATGCTGGTTCTCCTCAATGCCGACCTTGCGGTGCATGCGAGCCGTGGCTTGGAGACGGTGGCGTTTGCGTTCTTCGCCGTGGGGCAGGTGGTGGCCGTGGCCAGGATCTGTGGTCCCGGCGCGACTGGCACTCGCGACGGACTGATCGCCGCGGGCTTTGGGTGTCTGCTCTACCTGACGCGGCCGGATGGGGTGTTGTTGACGGCGTCCTGTGGCCTGGTTGCTTTGTGGTTGGTATGGCGAGAACCACCACGACGTCGCGTGCTGCTGCTAGCGGCACTCCTATGGCTTCTTTCGGGCCTTGTTTACGCTTCCTGGAAGCTCTGGTACTTCGGGCACCTGTTACCAAATGCCTTCTATATGAAGGCCGGTGGCGCGAGCTTCGCTGGGCTGCGCGAAACTACTGCATTTCTGACCGACTACGCCCCGCTGTGGCTGAGTGGTCTCATCGTGGCGATTCTGTCCATCTGGCAACGCCGCCGCGCCGTGGTTCGCGGGACTGGCGGTGTCCAGCGAGATATCTCAAGCGTGTTGGCGATCGCAGTCGCCGTGCCATGGCTCGCCTACAGCGCGAAGATCGTGCACGAGATCGGCTTTGCGCATCGTTTCGTATGGCCGCTCGCAGCAGTGCTGGCGATTGGCTGCGCCAGTGGCATTACTAGCCTCGTCGCCTCACTTCCGGTGCGGGCGCAGAGAGGTTGGCTACTGGCGTGGGCCGCACTGGGCCTCGCGGTGTTCGCAAACTTCTCCTCGCTTGGCCAACAGTGGACCAAGCTGCGCGAACCCCGAGCAGTGGATCCTTACACGAGCATGTTCCTGCGCCTGGGGGATGCCATTCGCGAAACAGGCATCGGGCCGCAGTTGGTGCTCTACTGCAGCCATGCCGGCGCCACACCCTATGCCGCTGGCGTGCACCACGTGGATCCGGCCGGGCTTGTCGATGATGGTTATTGTGGGCGAACCCCGGCCGAGCAGCGCGCCCGGTATCAGGCGGGTTTGCAGTTGGATGTGGTGGCATGGCACCTGTTCCCGGCGTCGCCAGGTGCGAGGTCCTTCGACGAGGACCCGCGAGCTCGCACCTCAACCTATCTCAATCGTTGGGTACTCGGGGATGACCCGGACATGGACGCCGGTGTGCGCCACGCGGCCGCCAAAGAGGATCTCGCGCAACGCAAGGCGGCGGTGTTTGCCTACATGGTGCTGTTGCGAGATCACGCGACGCTGGTTGGTGAGATGAACAACGGTGTGAAGCGGTGGCGCTCGTTTGTCTATGTCTGGAACCAGAGTCGTTACCGGGAGCAGCTCTTGCAAAGTCTTGCTCCGAGGATGGACGTTCCCGCCGCCGCCGTTGACTGCGATCAGTGGCCGCGTTGAGTCCGCGCGCCCGGCTTTTTCCGGCTGTCGCGTGCGCTGGCGCGGGAAACGCTCTTCCAGGGCATGAACTGCCTCCGCCAAACCTGTGCCGCCCTGCTCCTGGCAAGTCCCCTGTTTGCCCAGAATTCCGCCGCCCCTGCCCGGCTGCACATCCCCGCCGGCACCTGGTCGGTGCGGGACCTGCTGACGCACGCCGAGCAGGCGCTGCGCACGCCGATCCTGGCTGATGCCAACGAACTCGCGTTGGCGGATGCCGCACCGGTGCGTCTGCAGGTAGAACTCACGCTCGACCCGGAACTTGGCCGCGAAGCGTTGTCTGCTCTGCTGGGCACGCGCGGAGTGTTGCTCACCCGCAGTGAAGGGGGGCAGATCGAGGCCAGGGCTACCCCACGGGGCACGCCGGAGTGGTTGCTCGAACGCGCCGTACCGACGAAGCTGGAGTCGCTTCTGGAGCACCCGCACCGCGACAGCGTGGTCCGTGTCGAACTGCAAACGACGCAGCCGATCGGGGTGCTTACGAGCCTTCTGGGATTCACAGCGGCAACTGGCGGCGCGACCCCGATCTGCACGCCGATCGCTGGTGGCATCGCCTGCACGGGCACGAGCGATGCCGTTCTCGGTGCGGTGACACAGCTCGCCGCGGTCGACCCGCAGTTTGTGGCCATGTTGAAGCCGCTGCCGCCGATGTCGATTCTCGGTTCTGCAAAGGGTGTCACCCTGGAGCTCAAGGCCGGCGCGCATCCGATTGCCGAGCTCGTCGACCTGTTGGCGAAGAGCTCCGGCATCAACGTCGTGATGTCCCCCGCGGTCGCCGCCTGCACGACCAAGGTTGAAGTGGAGAGAGCGCAGTCCCTCGACTTCCGAACGGGTGCGGACACGCTGACCACGTTGTTGTGGGCCAACCAAGTGTTGCTGCTCGAACTCGATGTTCGCCACGGCCTCTACGAAGCGGTGCTTGTCGAGAATCAGCGGCAGATGCCTGCGTTGGTTCGCGCTTCGCGGCGCACCGTCGAGGAGGCGCTCGAAGCGACCAATTGTGTGATGTATGTCGCCGTTCCGTGGCAGCCGGAGCACCTCGATGCGGATGCGTCGATGGTGATCGTGCGCAATGCCGTCAAATCGGCCGCCCCCGGTATTGGCACGCTTTTGGTCTTGGGGGTGCCGGACGGTCTGCTGCTTGCTGGGTTGTCACCGCAGGTCGCAGCGCTCCTCCGCGAACTGCGAGCCGCTGACAAGGCGCAGCGCGGCTGAACTCAGCGGCTCAGTCGCAGCCCGGCTCTTCGTAGAACAGCCCAAGGTCGTTGCACGCGTTCCACATCATCACCATCGCCTGCTTGCAGTTGGCGACAACGACGGGTGGCAGATCGGAGCGCTGGCTCAGCACCTTCAAGCGCTCGTAGAGAGCGATGAGTTCGAGGTCGTCGGCGGTCAGATTGTTGCCGAGCAGGTCCTGTGTCTTGGTCGTCATGATGGGCTCGCTCAGTATTGGGGACGGAGATCCTGCAGGCGCTTGGCCTTCAGTTCGAAGCGCGGCAGTTCGCCTTGTTTCGCGAATTCGACGTTGAAGCGCAGGCCCTCGTGAGCGTCGGCGAGGTCCTTGCACAGCTGGTTCTGCAATCGTCCCCAGCTGTCCTGTTGGTCGGGTTTGAGTTCGATCTTCACCGTGATCTCGTCCTGCACGTCGACGCGCGAGATGACGATCTGGAACTCCTCGACTTCGCTGTGCTCGCGAACGACCGCTTCGACCGCGCGCGGATACACGTTGGTGCCGCGGATCAACTTCATGTCGTCGACGCGACCCAGGATGCCACCTTCGTAGATATCGCCGTTGCGGCCGCATTTGCAGCGTGTGTGCGGCACTTTGCAGACGAGGTCCTTGGTGCGGTAACGGATCAGTGGGATGAAGCCGCGGCCAAACGACGTCACCACGCGTTCGCCACGCTCGCCATACGGCACCGGATTGCCCGTGTCGGGATCGAGCACTTCTTCGATGAAATGGTCTTCGATGATGTGTGGACCACCTGGCTGGTGATCACACTCAAAGATCATGATCGTGCCGATCTCGGTCATGCCGGCGGTGTCGCCGCAGATGCCGCCCCACATGTCCTCGATCATCTTCTTCACCGCGGGGATCGAACCCGCCGGTTCGCCGCTGACGACGACGCGACGCACCTTGCCTTCCTTCCGGAGGTCGATGCCCATCTTCTCGGCGGTCTGCCCCATGCGCAGTGCATAGGTTGGCGTCGCGCAGACGACCGTGGCGCCCATTTCGACGATCTGCTTCACGCGCTGCTCGGTCGTCATGTTGCCCGAAGCGAGCGTGAGGCAACCCATCTTCTCGCAGCAGTAGTGCGCGCCCCAGAAGCCGATGAACGAGCCATACGAGAACGCGAAGAACACCGTGTCCGTCGGCCGGATGCCAAAGCCCCAGAAGCCGTAACACCACATGTCCGCGATCCAGGACCAGTCCTTGCGCGAATCGAGCACGCGCAGCGGTTGACGGCCTGAGGTTCCCGAGGTCAGGTGATAGCGGATCGCATCGGCGGGCGGGCGCGTGATCAGATCGCCGAACAGTGGTTTCTCGGCCTGGTTCTGCATCCAGTCCTCGCGCGTCATGAACGGCAGCCGCCGGATGTCGTCGAGCGTACGGATCTTGTCCGGCGTGACACCGGCGTCGTCGTAGAGCCGGCGGTGGAACGGCGATTGGTTGTAGGCCCGATCGACGAGTCGCTGCAGCTTGTGGAGCTGGAGCGCGCGTAGCTGCTCCTTGGGCAGTGTTTCGACTTTCGGATTCCAGTACGGGTTGGTGGTCACTGGCGGCACGGCGGGGCTCCGGAGCGAATGGGGGGGGCGCGCACCTTATTGCGAACGGGGGCCGCGGTTCCACCCTTGTCCGGGGGAGATGGTGCGTTTCACGACGCTGTAAGGTCGGTCGCTGGCGATACACTCGCGCCGCGATGGTCTTAGCACTCGAAGTGGATAGCGACGTGGCGCGCGCGATTCAGCTGGCTTTGGCGCCCGTCTTCCTGCTCACGGGCATCTCGGGCATGCTCAACGTGATGACGGGACGGCTGTCGCGGATCATCGATCGCGGCAGGCGATTGGCCGAGGAAGACCTCGGTGCCACTTCGGCGGCCGAGGAGCTGCCGGCCCTCGAACGGCGCCGGCACGTCGTCAGTGTGGCGATCACGGCCTGCACTGTGGCGGCGCTGTTGTTGTGCCTCGTCATCGTCACGCTGTTCGCGGAAGCCTTGTTGGCCGCGCCGTTGGAGTGGCTCGTGGGGACGTTGTTCACGGCGTCGGTGTTGGCGCTCGTCGTGGGGCTCGCGTTCTTCCTGCGCGAGGTGCACATGGCTACGCGCGCGGTTCGTATTCCGAGCAATCGGGGTGGTGCGCAGCGGCCGCCGCAGGGTTAGTCATCGGAGGCGCGGGTCGGTCCGGTCGTTGCAGAATGAGACGCCCGACGCTGGGTCTGTCGACCTTTGCAACACGCGAGAATGGGCGTTCCTTGGCGATTGGGGGCCATCCGCGGGCGATCCGGCAAGAACGAGTGATGGCCGCGGTCTCCCAACTCAAGCCCACGAAGGCGCGGCCGACAATCCGAGCAGCAGAATCTTCGGCGCAACCGGGAGCAGGCGGGCAAGGGCATGGACATTTTCACTATTCTCGGGCTGGTGCTCGCCTTCATCGGCGTCATCGGCGGCATGGTGCTTGAAGGGGGCCATCCCAGCGCCCTCTTGCAGGTCACGGCCTTCATGATCGTGATCATCGGGTCGCTCGGTGCGACCTTCGTCGCCACGTTGCCCTCGGACGTGCCGTTTGCGATCAAATCGCTGAAGCGGTGCTTCCTGCCGGGCAAGTATGACTTCCATGGGCTCATGGAGAAGATCATCGAGCTCGCCAACCTCGCGCGCCGCGAAGGTCTGCTCGCGCTCGAGACCTATGCGAACGGTGGCCAGGGCGATCCGTTCCTCGTCAAGTGCCTCACGCTGGCGATCGACGGCAGTTCTGCCGAAGCGATCCGCGAGACGGTCGAAGTCGACATGCACATCTCCGAAGAGGACGACAAGGCCGGCATGAAGTTCTGGGAGTCGTGGGGTGCACTCGCACCGACGGTCGGTGTGCTTGGCGCAGTGCTCGGTCTCATGCACGTGATGAGCGTGCTCGACCAGCCGTCCTTGATCGGTCCAGGCATCGCCGTCGCGTTCGTCGCGACGGTCTACGGCGTCGGATTTGCCAACGTCGTGTGCTTGCCGATGTCGTTCAAGCTGAAGCGTCACATCGAGCACGACCAGTTGCTGAAGAGCATGATTCTCGAAGGCGTCGTCGGCATCCAGTCGGGCGTGGCGCCCGGTGCGTTGCGCAGCAAGTTGAAGGTCTATCTCGGCAGCCACGGTGGTGGTGCGCACGAGAAGAAGCACTGATCGCGGCTAGCGGAACGGAGGTGTCATGGCGAAGAAGCACAAACACGAAGAGCACGTCAACCACGAACGTTGGGTCATTTCCTTCGCGGACATGATGACCCTGCTGTTCGCGCTGTTCGTCGTGCTCTACGCGCTCGGCCAGCAGGATCTCGCCAAGGCCAAGCAGCTGAAGAACTCGATCCAGTGGGCGTTCCACATCGCTGGCGAAGGCAAGACCAAGGATGTTGGCATCTTCGATCAGCAGAAGGGTGGTGGCGATGTGATCGATGCGGCGCCGCTGCTGAATGCGCAGGACGGCGAGATGAAGGAGTTCTTGAAGGACGTCCTGCCTGAATACGAAGAGGTCGCTGGCAAGTCGCCGAAGATCGTGCAGACCAACGACAGTGTGTCGATGACGGCGCCGCTGTCGGACTTCTTCGAGCCGGATCGCGCGTATCCGATCAAGGGTGATGTGCAGGCGTGGTTGAGCCACGCCCTGGTGGCGTCGTTGACGTTCACCTCGGATATCAATCTGTATATCGAAACCCCGGACCTGCCGATCGGCAGGGACAGGCAAGGGAAGGTCCAGACGTCGGTAGATCTATGCAATCGGCGGTTGGACACGCTGCGCAAGGTCGTGCTGAGTCGGCCCGAGATCCTCGATCACATGGTCGAGACGCGGTTTCGCACGATGAAGGACAGTGCCGGTGCCAACAGTAGCAACTGGGAGAACACCGCGGTCGTGCGCATCGTCTTCTCCAACGCGCGTCCGGAGAATCGTTAGTCGCGCTGCGGCGCGGTCGTCAGCATGCGCGCCAGGATGGTCTTCTGGATCATCGACGTGCCTTCATAGATGCGCAGCGCCTGGATATCGCGCCAGTAACGTTCGACGGGGAACGCCGAACTGTAACCGCGCGCGCCGTGCAGCATGACGGCGTCCTCGGTGGCCTTCGCGGCGACTTCGGTGGCGTAGAGTTTGGCCATCGCGACGTCGGCGTGGGTTTCGGTGCCGGCTGCGCGCCGTTGCGCACAGCGGTGTACGAGTGCGCGGCTGGCGTGCAGCGACGTGAAGTGATCGGCGAGCCGTTCCTGCACCATCTGGAAGTGCGCTAGCGGCTGCCCGAACTGCTGGCGTCCCGTCGTGAAGCGCACGGCTTCGCTCAGCGCCGCGCGGTGGATGCCGACGGCACCCGCGGCCACGGACAAGCGCCCTGCTGCCAGACCACCCATCGCGGTGCCAAAACCCTTGCCGCCGGTGCCGAGCACTTCGTCGGCGGCGATCGGAAAGCCCGCGAACGTCAACACGGCGTGATCGCTGCCGCGGTGGCCGAGTTCGACGCCTGGCATCGGGCTGCGGGTGAGGCCGGGGCGCTTCGTGTCGACGAGGAAGGCCGTGATGCCGGCGCGGCCGAGGCTCGGGTCCTGCGTGGCGAACAGGATCATCACGTCGGCGATGCCACCATTGGTGATCCACCACTTCTCACCGACCACGGCAAAGGAGCCATCTGGGGCGCGTTTGGCGTGCGTGCGCATCGAGGCGATGTCGCTGCCAGCTTCGGGCTCGGTGAGACCGAAGCAGCCGATTGCTTCGCCGGCGACCAGGCCCGGCAGCCAGCGGCGGCGCTGGGCTTCGTTGCCATACTTGGCGATGCACTGCGCGACGAGTCCCGTCTGCACGGCGCAGAAGCCACGCGCATTGCCGCACGCAGCACCGAGTTCTTCGTGGGCGATCGCGAGCTGCAGCGGCGACCAGCCACCGCCGCCATATTCGCGAGCCAGCGGGCCGCCGAGGATGCCGGCAGCCGCCAGGTCGTGCACCATCTCGCGGCGGAACGTTCGCTGTTCGTCGATGGCGCGCGCATGCGGAGCGAGCTTCTCGTGCGCAAACTCACGAATGCGCAGCGCGAAGTCGCGGTGGGCGGTGTCGAGATCGCAGTCGGGCAGCAGCAGGTCGAGGTTCATCGGCCAAGGAAGCGCGGGTCGCGCTTCTCCATCCATGCGTTGTAGAACTCGCGGTGATCATGCGCGCGCAGCAGCAGCGCCTGCGCCTGGGCTTCCTGTTCGATAGCGGTCTCGAGGCTCATCGGCCATTCGTTCCAGACCATCTTCTTGGTCATGGCGTGCGCGAGGCCGGGGCCGGCGGCGAGGCGGCGCGCGATCGACAGCGCTTCGGGCAGCACATCGTCGAGGGGCACGACGCGGTTGGCGAGGCCGATGCGCAGGCTCTCTTCGGCGGTGATCTTGTCGCCGAGCATGAGGATCTCCATCGCGCGGCCGGTGCCGACGATCTTTGGCAGCAACCACGCCGCGCCCATGTCGGCGCCCGTGAGGCCGACCTTCGCAAACAGGAACGCAAACTTCGCGTTGTCGGACAGCACGCGCATGTCGCTCGCCAAGGCCAATACGGCGCCCGCGCCCGCGGCGATGCCGTTCACGGCGGCGACGATCGGCTTGCTAAGGTGCAGCATGTTGCGAACCACCGCGCCGGTCATGCGCGTGAACGCGAGCGTGTCGTCGAGTTCGCTTTCGAGCAGCGGGCCGATGATCTCGTCGACGCTGCCGCCGCTGCAGAAACCGCGGCCATGGCCCGTGAGCACGACGGCCTTCACGGTCTCGTCGTCGTCGAGGTCGCGGAACAACCGTTCGAGCTGGCCGTAGATCGTGAACGTCAGCGAGGTCAGCGTTTCGGGGCGATCGAGGGGCAGGATGGCGACGCCGTCACTGCCGCATTCGAACCGGAAGTCGTACTGGCTCATGGGGAATAGCGTAGAGCAGGGCTCTGGGGAGCGACACTCGTGCGGCGGGCAGGACCCAGGAACTCAGTCGACGAACGCGGGTTCGGTGCGATCGAGTTCGTAGACGCAGCCGGTGGGGCGCTCGCGCAGCAACCTGGCTGTGGCGTCCGCCACTTCGCCAGGCAGGTGCATGCGGCCGATCCGGTTCTGCGCGGCCATGCGGGCGAACGCCTGGTCGGCGGTGGTCTTGCCGCGCGCGGCGATGGCGGCGGCTGCTCCACGCGTGATGTCCGAGTCGACGAACCCTGGGCAGACCGCGTAGACCTGGATGCCGGCCGGGCTCAGTTCGGCGTGCAGCGCGCGCGACAGGCCGACCATGCCGTGTTTGGCGGCGGTGTAGGCCGAGGTGAACGGGTAGCCGCGCAGACCGGCGGTGGACGCGAGTTGCAGCAGGCAACCGCGGCCGGCGCGCTTCATCGCGGGAATGCACGCGCGGGCGAGCGCCAGCGGGGCGCCGACATGCAGGTCGAAGGTCTCGCGCAGCATGGCGGGCGTGGTGTTCTCGACCTTGTCGGCTGGCGCGGTGCCGGCGTTGTTGACCACGGCAGTGACGGGGCCGAACGCCCGCTCGGCGGCCGCGACGATGTGCGTGGCCGCGTTCTCGTCGCGCAGGTCCGCGGCGACGGCGATCGCGGCATGGCCTTGCGATGTGAAGTCCGCGGCGAGCGCCTGCAAGCGCGTGTCATCGCGCGCCACGAGCACGAGCCGGTGGCCGGCCGTGGCGAGGGCCTTGGCGATGGCGAGCCCGATGCCGCGGCTGCTGCCCGTGACGATCGTGACCTCGGCCGTGGAAGCTGGGTTCTGCATGGTCGCCGGGCATGCTCCCCGAATGGCTACGGCGCACGCAACTGCCGAATGCGCCCGTGGCACCGTGAGTTTGTGGGCCGCGGCTCAGGTTTGGGGCGGGTTCTTGCCGATAGAGGTAGTGCTTGAGGGAAGCAGGGCGAGTCGAGTTTGCGGACGACCCCACAAAAGGGCCCGGCGGGAACCGGGCCCTTTTCTTTTTCCTCCCCGAACTTCGCAGCGCCCCTCGATCGCCTGCGAATGGCCTTGGGTAGCAGGCGGGAAATGCCGATGGCATGGGAGCTTCTTCTGGAGAACCCCATCATGCGCGCCCTTTCCCTGCTACTTGCGAGTGGTCTTGTTGGTCTGGCCAGTGCTCAGAATCGCACGGTCCTGCCCACTGCCTGCACCACCCTTCCCGGCAACGCGGCGTTGTCGCTGCCCTTGCGCTGGAGCCATGGCACCCTGCAGGTGCGGATGTTCTCGTCGATGCTGCCCTCGGGGTTGCTCGGCAAGACGATCTCGGGCATCCGCCTGCGGCGCCCGGCGTTTCTCACCGAGCCTGCCTATCCGGCGATGCAGCGCACCCTGACGGTGCGCGGAGCATTCCAACCTATTGCTCTTGGGCAGCTTACGACGGATCGGCAGATCAACAACCAGCAGGGGACCGCACCTGTGCTGTTTGGGCCGGCGGTGGTCTCGGTGCCGGCCACGCCGGCCACGACGGCGGGCAACAGTGTCGGCAGCGAGTTCCTGGTGATTCCGTTCACCACCCCGTTGCTGGTCGTTGCGGGCAGCCTCTTCTTCGAATTCGAAAGCAGCGACGGCCCGCTTCAGGTCGGCACCGACCACTGGGTCGATGCGGTCTGGTTTGCGGACGGGGTCGAAACGGGCTACGCGGTCCCGGTCGGTAACGGCAGTTGCACGACCCGCACCGAGCCGACCGAGCTGGTGTGGACGAACGCGGAAGGCCCGCACGTGACGGGCACGGCCAACCTGCGCCTCAGCGGGGCTGCGCCCGGTCTGCCCGTCTTTGCGTGGTTGGGGTTGGCTCCGGAGCCACGCGCGGTGTCAGCGACGTACTTCGGTTGGGGGGGCAGCCTCGGGCTGTTGGCGCCCTCCATGGCGGCTTGCCATCAGTGGGCGCCCATCGATGTTATGTGGAGTGGAACTGCCTCTGCTTCGGGGGCTTACAGTATGTCCTTCGCCCTGCCAGCGACGTTCGCGACGATCGGGCTCCGGATCGGTGCGCAAGCTGCCTGGATCGACCTCGCTCGGGCTGGCGTGCCCCTCTCGGTGAGCAACGGGGTCATGCTGGTCCTCGACACCATCGGGGTTGGGCAGCGCTGCAGCACGGCCTTCTTCCCGGCGGGCGCGACCTACTCGCCGTGGGTGCCCGAGATCGGCCAGATGCCCGTGATTACGCTCGAGCACAATTAACGCCAGGGGGCGCGCACTGCCAAGGTCTCTGTTAGGAGTCGTGGGAAGCTCTTGCATGGTTCCCAACGCTCGCTACTCTGTTCGGCCCTCCCTTCGCAGCCCAGATCAGGGACGCAGCAGCCATGGCCAAGCCCAAGAAGAAGAAAGAAATCGTGTTCCTCGTGTGCGAGGAGACCGGTGATCGCAACTACACGATCATGAAGAAGCCCGGCACCAACAAGCTCGAGCTGTCGAAGTACAGCCCGCGCCTGCGCCGCCACACGAAGCACATCGAGAAGAAGAAGTAGGCCCGGTGGCGGGGGCGCCGCGGGTTTCCCGCCGCCTTTCGCTCTGCCTCCCAGCTTCTATGGCCCAGCCTCTAGAGCCCAGCTTCTGGGTTCCAGTTGTCGTGCTGGGCTTCTCTCACACCGCTTCCGAGCGCCGTACCGGCCCCAAAGCCTAGCCTAAGGCTTGGGATCTGCTCGAAGACGGCGGTGCCGCCCGGGGTGGGCTACTTTCCCGTGCCAGCCCCAGGCCCCGAGCGTTCGCGGCTCTGCTGGTCCGAGGTCTGCCCGCCGGGCAGCGCCCGCGCCAACAGCTGCTCGAGCTGCAGCCGCGTGTCCTCCCGAAGTGG
>JADZDL010000122.1 GCA_020851075.1 Planctomycetota bacterium
CACGCCGGGCGGCAGATACAGGCCGACCTTGGTCATGCCGCCCGACTTCTCGGGTTTGACGAGAACGCGGTCGCCGACGACGAGCAGCTGCTTGTTGCCTCGCTTCATGGTGCTTCCCCGGCGAGGATACGCGACGCACGCCTCGACTGCATCCGCCCTTCGCGCGCGACGAACACCCTCCGCATGCCCCCTGCCGTTCCCGAAGTCCGCATTCGCCCCATCAACGATCGCCCGATCAAGACGGACGGCGACTTTGTGGTCTATTGGTGCATTGCCGCGCGTCGGGCCAAGGCCAACTTCGCTCTGCAGCGCGCCGTGGAACTCGCCACCGAACTCGGGCGTCCGCTGCTGGTCCTCGAGGCCCTTCGTGCCGGTTACCGCTGGGCGAGCGACCGGCTGCACACGTTCGTGCTGCAGGGCATGGCGGACAACGCGTCCGACTTTGCGGCCGCGGGGGTCACCTACTGGCCGTACGTGGAACCGACTGCGGGTGCGGGCAAGGGCATGCTCGCTGCACTCGGCAAGCACGCCTGCGCGGTCGTGACCGACGACTTCCCGTGCTTCTTCCTGCCGCACATGATCGCCGCGGCCGGCCAACAGCTGCCCGTGCGGCTCGAAGCCGTCGACGGCAACGGCCTTTTGCCGATGCGCGTCGGTGACAAGGTGTTTGGGCGCGCGTTCGACCTGCGGCGCTTTCTACAGAAGTCCCTGCCCGCGCATCTCGGCGATTTCCCGATTGGCGACCCGCTGCGCAGTCTCAAGCAGGCTGCCGCCGAGTTGCCGCGCGGTTTTGCAAAGCACTGGCCGCGCGCGAGTGAGGCGCTGCTCGCTGGCGATGCGGCGGAGCTCGCGAAGTTGCCGATCAACCACGAAGTCGCTGCGGTCGAACTTCGTGGTGGTGCTGCGGCCGCCGGGGCCTCGCTGCGAACGTTCTTGAACACGCGCCTGCCGCGCTACGACGAACGGAGTCACCCGGATGCCGATTGCGCGAGCGGTCTCTCGCCCTACCTGCACTTTGGTCACCTGTCGGTGCATCAGGTGTTTGCAGGCCTCGCCAAACAGCAAGAATGGACGCGCAGCAAGATCAAGCCGACGACGAGCGGGCAGCGCGGTTGGTTTGGCATGAGCGACGCGGCCGAAGGCTTCCTCGACGAGCTCGTTACGTGGCGCGAGCTTGGTTATAACTATTGCTGGCAGCGCGACGACTACGAGAATTACGAGTCCCTGCCCGATTGGCCAAAGGCCACGCTGCACAAGCATTCGACCGATCCGCGGCAGTTTGTCTATTCGCTCGAAGAATTCGCGCAGTCGCAGACGCACGACCCGGTCTGGAACGCCGCACAGCGGCAATTGCGCGAGACGGGCGTGATGCAGAACTACCTGCGCATGCTCTGGGGCAAGAAGGTGCTCGAATGGACGCGCACGCCGCAGGATGCGTTTGCGATCCTGATCGAACTCAACAATCGGTATGCGCTCGATGGGCGCAATCCGAATTCGTACACGGGCATTTCGTGGGTATTCGGGAGATACGACCGGCCGTGGGCGCCCGAGCGAGATGTGTATGGGGTGATCCGGTATATGAGCTCGGCGAATACCGTGAAGAAGCTCAAGATGAAGGGGTATCTGGCGCGGTGGGGTGGTGAGGGGTAAGGGCGGAGGGTGACCGCGATCAGTGGAACACGATGTCGTGATGGCACTCGCTGTCTCGGAGAGGCAACGTGAAATCCGCGGTTTGCATGGCTCCGCCCATCGATCGTGCGATGCGCGATCGATAGCGATCACCGCGGCCGACGAGGAGCCGGAAGCTGCCGTCGGTGCCTGCGTTCTTCCAACCCGATGCTGGGAACAGTTCGAGCGTGCCACCGTCTTGCGGGATCAGCGTCTCCGCACTGACCCCCGCGTTGGCGAGCGGATTCCGTAACGGCTTGCTGCGCCGCGCGGGGCTGGATCCAAATGCGGTGTGTCAGGAATCGAGGAAGCGGTATTCCTGCGCGACCAACATGCCGCCCGCTTCGGCAGCGAGCAGTTTGACTTTGCGTTCCAAGTTCCAGCAGGCGTTCTTGTCGTCGGCTTGCATGCCAGATCCAAACGCAGAACGGACGGCTGTGTCGAGGTCCAACTGGTTGGAACCGACTACGCGTTTCTTCACCTCGTCAAAGCCTAATCGTTCTATAGCTCGCAAGAGAACCTGTTCCAGACACAGCACCCTGCCAGAGAGCCTGGACATGATGCTTGCGTATGCAGGGGCGGATACCACAGCCCGGATGCAGTTCTTGTCGCCAGTGGTCAGGAGTGAATCCGCCGAGCCGGCCGCTTGCACCAGCAGGATTGCCTCGCCGGCGTCGATGCCGGGCACGAAAGGAATGGTGGCGTCTTGTTGCATGGGGTCGTCTTCGCAAGCCTTCGCCACCGCAAGCAACGCCTTCATCCGCTCTTGAACTTCGGGTGGGTATTTGCAGCTCGCTTTGTTCTTCCCGGCCAGGCGCAGCCAGTAGGGAGCCGTTGGCAAGAAGCGCACGTCGGACAACTCGAAGCCGCACGCCTTGATGGCTTCTT
Organism: Planctomycetota bacterium; assembly: GCA_020851075.1. GTDB lineage: Bacteria > Planctomycetota > UBA1135 > UBA1135 > UBA2386 > JADZDL01. Next base: position 2,557 of record JADZDL010000122.1, read on the forward strand.
CCAACAGGTCCCACGACGCCAGCTTCGCCAGCACGTCTTTGTCCAGGAACAGGTTCACGGCTGACCGGCGGTCATGCGAGCGACGAATTCGGCGGCTTCGGTCGGCAAGGACGACCAGTCGAGTTTCGCGGCCATTCGCTCCCGGATCATTGCCGCGGCATCGCCTTCCGACGGGATCTTCTTCAAGGCGGCGTTGGCAACCGGCCAGAAATTGTTCGTTCCGCCGCGAGACATGCCATGCGCGTAGTTCAGGACGATGTGTCCCGGGTCAACGCCTTCTTGGCTGCCGAGCCGCAGTGCCGTCTCCGCCAGGCCGTCGGCTTTCGGCCAGCGCCCTTGTGGGACGACCCGTGCACCGACCCTTCCCGTGATCAGCTCGATGGCAAAGTCATTGGCTTCCTTCTCCAGCGGGTCGGAGCTCTCTTCGTCGATAGTGCCATCGACCACTGTGCCGTGTCCTAGTGCGATGTGTCCCAGCTCATGCGCCAGGTGAAACAGGAGCCACGCAGTGCCGGTTCGACCGCTGGCCAGAACGATGGCGGACTTACCGTCGATGTTGACGGCCATGCCGTCCATCTTCTTGCCGGGCAGCTTCGATAGGTGGAGTACTGGGATGCCGATACTCCAGCAGTAGTCCAGAAGCGTGCCAAAGCTGATCCATGGAGCGCCTGACTCCAGGATCGCAGTCCGGATGTCCTTGGCGCAGGCAGCGGCTTCCAGTTGTGTGACGCCTAATAGCGCGAACCTTGCAACCTGCTGTCCCAGGATTCGCGCAAGCTCCACCGATTGTTCGTCGGTGCCCTTGGTCAGTTTGAACTGGACACCATGTTGCCGAGGCAGCGTGATGGCCTGCGTCGGGTCGCGGAGCAGTTCTGGACGTATTCCGAGGTGGCGCGCGATCGTCCACACCACTTGTGTGAACCCAACGGGGCTGGCGGCAGCTTCATCATCCCACCAGTCGGGCAGCAGAAACTGGCGAACGTAGGGGGTGGGCAGACCAATACTCCGAAGCCTGCTTAGCAGGCTCTTCATCGGGTTTGGGGTCTCGGTGCCGGTGGTCTTCGCGGTCGTGCTCCTGGCGAGAGTATACATCTTCGTGGGTTGGCTTCGCCACTCCGCGCGCTTCGCGCCCGCGCATTGCCGCTCACACCCGTTCCTACGCCCCGCCAGTCTCCGGGAGTCGCCGCTGACCTCGCCCGCCGCTTCGCGGCGGGCGAGGCAGCCTGACGCCTGCCGGGCTACCACTCCGCGCGCTTCGCGCGCGGAAGTGGTACGCCCGGCAGGAGTCGAACCTGCGACCCCCGCTTTAGGAAAGCGGTGCTCTATCCAACTGAGCTACGGGCGCGTGCAGCCCCCGACTCTAGCAAGCAGAACGACCCGGACAAGTCGACAGACCGCCCGAAGGACCGGCTACAACGGCGCTCCTCGCGCCAGCCCTCCGGCAGCCGCCTCACCCAGGTAACGTTCCCCCTCATGATGCCCACGACTTTGCCCCGCATCCTCCCGTTCGCCGTCTGCACGTGGTTTGCGTTCGCTGCGCCGAACCAGCAGTTGTTCGCCCAGGAAAAGGCCGCCGCCGAAACGGTGCCGGCGGCTCCAGCCCAGAAGGCTGATGGCCAGAAGACCGAGGCCCCGAAGGTCGAAAAGCAGCGCATCCCCTTCCTGCACCCGGCCGGTGCCTACGAAGACCTCGCCGAGATGGGGTTCAACCCGATGAGCCTGCTGACCGGGGGTGGCGGGGCGCCGCCGAAGTCGTTCTACCAGCTCACGGAGTCGATCGAAGGGCTCGCCAAGGTTCCGGAGAGCCAGGTGTTCCTCGACCTGACCTCGGGCCTGGGGCTCAATTTGCCACAGCTGCGGGAGCTCGAGCGGTCGTTTGCCAAGGTGCGCGCCGCGGGCAAGCGCATCACGTGCTACCTCGAGAACGCCAGTGCGGCCAGTTTCCAGGTGGCGGCGATGTGCGACGAGATCCTGCTCGCGGATATGGGCACGATCGATCTGCGTTCGCCCGCGATGTCCGTGATGTACATGAAGGACGCGCTCGATCTGCTCGGTGTGCAGGTCGAAGTGACGCGCGTGGGGGCGTTCAAGGGCGCCGTCGAGCCCTACATGCTGCCGCAGATGTCGACGCACCTGCGCCATCACTACGAAGCGATGTTGCGTTCGATGAACAGCGACATCGTGCGGCGCATCGCCGTGGGGCGTCGCTTGACCGAGGAGAAAGTGCGCGAATTGCAGGCGCAACGCATGATCTCGGCCAAAGAAGCGAAGCAGCTCGGGCTCGTCGACAAGCTCGTGCCGTGGAGTGGTGTCAAGCGCGCCGTGGCGGCTGCGCGTGGTGACGATGCGTTCGAGCTCGTCGATGCGGCACCCAAGAAGAAGAAGCAGAGCCGCGACATCATGGCGATCCTGTCGAACATGATGCGCCAGCAGAAGGAAGAGGAGATCGAGGATCCGCAGATCGTCGTCATGCACTTGTCGGGAGAGATCGTCGATGGTGATTCGCCGGCGCCGGGCAGCATGGTCAGCGGCCCGTCGGTGAAGAAGCTCGATGAGTTGGCGGAGAACGACCTCGTGAAGGCGGTGGTCGTGCGCATCAATTCGCCGGGTGGGTCGGCGACGGCCAGCGAAGCGATCCGCCAGGCACTGCAGCGGCTCGCGGCGAAGAAGCCGGTCGTGTTCTCGATGGGCGAACTTGCGGCGTCGGGTGGTTATTGGATCACCACGATCGGCCAGCCGATCCTCGCGGAAGTCGGCACGATCACTGGTTCGATCGGTGTGTTCGGCATGCGCTTCCAGACCGGCGCGCTGATGCGTCGGGTGGGTGTGCACACGGATATCGTGAGCCTCGATGATGGCCCGCTGATGGATGCCACCGATCGGCCTTGGACCGACGGGGCACGCGCGCGCATGCAGGGCTTCGTCGACGACATCTACGAGCGCTTCCTGAGCCATGTCGCGGATTCGCGCCACAAGACCACGCAGGAAGTGGATGCGATCGCCGGCGGTCGCGTGTGGTCCGGGCAGCAGGCCGTTGAGAATGGCCTCGTCGACGCGATTGGTGGCCTCGGGGATGCACTCGCGATGGTGCGTGAGAAGGCCAAACTCGGCGAGGACGTCGAGGTTGTGCACATGCCCGAACCGAAGAACCTCGCCGACGCGCTGTTCTCGTCGTTCTTCGATGCCCAGGTGCAGGCGGGGGTCGATGCGGCGGCGCTGCGGGCCGTGCTCGGCGATTGTGGCCGTTTTGGCGAAGTGCTCGGCGTCGTTCGCGATGCGCTGTCGAGCGATGGCCGCGCGCGCGTCTACGCGTTGGCGCCGATGGGTTTGCGCGTGCGCTGAAGGAGTGGCGCGGAGTCATTGGCATCGCCACTGGCTCGGTGCCGATTGACGCCGGGCTGGTATCCGGGTCTGCTAGGTGACCAATGCGCCCTGACTTCCTGCGTTTCCTTGCCCCGCTCTTCGTTGCGTTCGGGCCGGCGTGTGCCCAGGAACTGAAGCCGGGCGCGCCGGCGCCGGCGTTGCCGATTGCGAAGTGGCTGAAGGGCAAGCCCATCTCGAAGTTTGAGGCCGGGCAGGTCTATGTGGTCGAGTTCTGGGATTCGGCCGCCGATCTCGGCATCACGCGCAACCAGGATTACCTCGCGCTCGAGAAGAAGTTCGCGGGCAAGGTCAGCGCCATCGGCGTGGCGCGCGATAGCGAAGGCATCGACCTGCCGGCGATCGAGAACTTCTACGAGCAGCACGGTGGCAGCATCGACTATCGCATCGGCTGGGACGAAGGTGGCAAGGCGCATGCAGCGTGGCTCGCGGCCAGTGGGCACGAGGCGCCGACCGTCTTCGTCGTCGACGCGAAGGGCACCTTTGTGTGGGCTGGCGCGCTCGCGTGGCTCGAGCTCGTGTTGCCGTCGACGGTTGCCGGCAAGGCGGATCCCAAGGCGCTCGCCGAGCAGGTCGACAAGCTGGAGAAGCGGTTCCAGCGCGTGTTCGTGGCGGCGGCGCTGAAGCCGCAGGTGGCCATCCAGGAGATGGATGCGCTGCTCGCCGAACACGCGTTCCTGGCCGAGTATCTGCTGCCGGGCGTGTTTTCGACGCTGATGGGGGAGAAGCACTTCGAATTTGCGGCGCGCCTCGGACCGCGCGTCGCCGACCTCGGCATCGCGAAGGGCAATGGCGACCTGCTGAACAGCCTCGCCTGGTCGATCGTCGATCCGGAATCGCCGCAGGAGAAGCGCGATCTGGCCACTGCCGAACGCGCCGCGAAGAAGGCCGTGGAGCTCTCGAAGGAAGAGGAGCCGAGCCTGCTCGATACCTACGCGCGCGTGTGGTTCTGGAAGCAGGACTATGCGCAGGCCGTTGCGTGGCAGCAGAAGGCCGTCAATCTGTGTGAAGAAGGGGACATGCGGGACGGGCTTGCGGCGGCGCTGAAGGAATACCAGGAACTCGCCGCCAAGAAGTGATCGCGTCGCGGGTCGGGCCTTAGGTCACGCGCCCGCGCTGGGGAGCATGCGCCCGCGCAGGATGGCCATTACCGTCTGCGCCCATTCCTGCGGCGTGTGCTGCCAGCCGAGCACGAGGTCCGCGGTCTCGCGCGCCGGCTCGACGAAGCGTTCGTGCATCGGCCGCACCGACGTCATGTACTGGTGCACGACGGATTGCACCGTGCGGCCGCGTTCGACGATGTCGCGTTGCACGCGGCGCAGGGCGCGCACGTCCGCGGGCGTGTCGACGTAGACGCGCAGGTCAAATGCCGAGCGCAGTTCGGGCACGGCGAGCAGCAGGATGCCTTCGCAGAGGATGATCGGCCGCGGTTCCACCGTGGTCGTGTCGCTGCGTCGGCTGTGCGTCGAGAAGTCGTAGCGGGGGCGCTGCACGGCGAGGCCCGTGCGCAGGTCGGCCAGATGGCGTGCGAGCAGCTCGTTTTCGAGGCTGTCGGGGTGATCGAAGTTGGTCTCGGCGCGGGCGGCGAGCGACAGCTGCGACAGGTCCCGGTAGTAGGAATCGTGGTCGAGCACCGAACAGCGGTCCGGCCCAAGGGCCGCGACCATGGCCTGCGTGAGGGACGTCTTCCCGCTGCCGGAGCCGCCGGCCAGGGCGACGGTGAAGGGGCGGATGCGGAGGGCCATGGGGGGCGCAGCGTAGGGGGCCCGCGGGGAGGGGCAATTCTCCGTTGGGCGGCGGACGGTTTTGCCCGGGGCTTGTCGCCGCACCGAATCCGACTTCTTGACGGAATCTTCGGGGAGAAGGGCTTGAGCCGGTGCGACTGGCCGCCTTACTCTCGCCCTGTCGCCGGCTGGTCCGGCGGCCCAGCACCGTTGAACTACGACCCGTCGAATGTGTTCGCCCGCATCCTGCGCCAGGAGATCCCGGCGCAGCGTCTGCACGAAGATGAGCACTGCGTGGCGTTCCGGGACGTGGCTCCGCAGGCGCCGACCCACTTCCTCGTCATCCCGAAGCGGTCGATCGCTCGTCTGGGTGACGCCGCACCGGAGGACACCCTGCTACTCGGGCACCTGCTGCAGACTGCTGCCGCCGTGGCCAAGAAGCTCGGCGTGGCCGACGACGGCTTCCGCGTCGTGATCAATCACGGGGCTGGAGCCGGTCAGACCGTCTTTCACCTGCATGTGCATGTTCTCGCTGGCCGCAACCTCGGCTGGCCTCCCGGATAGTCCAACCTGATCGAATGGCTGAACGACCCGAACTGCCTGACGAGCTGGAAGAGCCCGAGGTGATGTTTCTGCCCTTGGCGTCTGCCCCCGGAGAAGGGTGGCAGGGCCTGGAGGCCGGCGTCTACGGGCGGCGTCTACCGGACTTCGTGCATCAGGTGCTCAACCAGGGGCTGGCTGGCCCCACGGCGATGCTGGAGTTGCAGACCACGTCGGACGAAGGTCCGGTCACGTGGGTGCAGATGGATGCACCGCCGGATCGTGAAGAAGCGCTCGACCTGATTCCGCCCGAGCTCGATGTGCGGGCTGTGGTCACCGGCGAAGTCGCGCCAACCGAAGACGGTCTGCGCGTGGAGTTCCATGTCTATCGCGACGAAGGCGACGACATGGATGAGTTCGTCACCGAGAAGGTGAGCGGCGTCGTGCATCTGCAGGATCCGGTGCCCGGTCTGCTGCGCCTCGCGCGCCACCTCGCGCGTGTGCTCGACATCCGCTTCCATGAGCCGCCGCGCGGTTTGCTGACTTCGAACGGGACCGCGTTTGGCCACTTCCTGAAGGGGCTCGACAACGCGATGCTGCTCAGCGGTGACCTCGAAATCGCCGTTCCCGATGACCGGGAAGCGCTGATCCGGCCGTTCGCGGACGCGCTGGCGCTCGATCCGTCGTTTGGCCTCGCGCTGCGCGTTGCCAACGCGACGACGGCGATTGCCTTGGATGGCCGGCGGCTGGACCAGGAGGCCGTACGTCGCTTCCTAGATCGTTGTTACAGCGCGCAGCCGTTTGATGGGGAAGCGTGCGTCGCCATCGCCGAGCAGTTGTCGGACATGGGCGATGATCAGCGCGCCTTTGCGTGGCTTGAATATGCCACACACCTCGAGCCGCCACCGCCGCGCGGCCTCGAGAGCCTTGGCATCCTGATGGCGCGCCGTGGTGATGTCGGCGCCGCGCGTGGCCTCTGGCAGAAGGGCCTCGATGTGGATGGCCACCCGGACTTCTTCTCGCATCTCGCGCAGCTCTGCTTTGCCGAGCACCGCGATGCGGATGCGTGGGAACTTGAAGTGCGCGGTTTGCGCCGGTTGCGCGAACGTACGGTGCGCGCTGGCGAATGGGACGACGAACATCGTGGGGCGGGCGTGTTGCTCGAGTGCCTGCACGCGGCGTTGTCGACACGTTCGGCGCCGCCCGAACTCGGTGAGGCCCTGAGCCAGCTGCGTTCGTTGCTGTCGCACGAGGATCGCGTGTTTCTGGGCCTTTGCCTCATTGCCTGCGGTTTGCGCCGCGAGGCCCGGCACGAACTGCTGGGCGGCCTGCGGGGTTCCGCGCTCGACTTCGACGTGCGTGATCGCGCGGTGCGCGCGCTGCTGCAGCTCGATGTGGCCGACTTCGAGGAGCGGTTTGCGAAGGCGGCCGATCGAGCGCAGCGCGGTCGCAGTCCTCGTTCCTGCCTCGCCGAGTTCCAGTTGTGGCTCAAGCTGCAGCCGGAGTTCTGGCCGGCCCTGTTCTTCACGGGCGTGGCCAAGCGCCGGGCCGGTGATACCGAGGATGCGCTCGACCTGTTCGCCGCGGCCCTCGAAATCTCGCCGGGTCAGCCCGACGTGTTGTTTGAGATGGCCGAGCTGTTCGCGGCGCGGCAGAACTGCAAGCGCGCCCTCGAACTCGTCGACATGGCGCTGCCGACACGTTCGCATGAGCCGCGTTTCCACGCCGCCAAGGCGCGGTATCTGCACGGGCTCGGGCGCACTGCGGAGGCCAAGGTCTGTCTGCAGCTGGCCTTCAAGGTGGGGCTGGACAGCCCCGATCTGCGCAAGGTCGGCCGTCTGTTGCGCCGCTCGCGGCCCTGAACGCGGCCGCGATCGACGGCGCCGGGCCGCCTACTTGATCGGCGCGGCGAGTGCGCCGAGGTTGGGGCGGCTGACCGAACTGCTGTGCAGCAGGTGGTCGAGCTTCTCTTCGGCCAACCAGTCGTAGACGAGGTTGATCGGCGTGCAGAGGCCCATGTGCGGCACCACCACGGGGTTGCCCTTGCCGTGCGTGTAGATCTTGCTGAACACGCCGATGAGCTGCTGCGTGTCGGCGCGGTAGATGCCGCCGCCGCTGTTGCCGAAGTAGGTCGGCGCGTTGATCATCCAGTAGTTGGCGCCGTTGAGCTCGTTGTTGAGCGAGCTGACTTCGCCGTGGCTCGGCACCGGATCGTTGCCGAGCGGGCAGCCGACGGCGCAGACCGGGTCCCAGACCGCCACCTGGTCGGCTTCGTTGCGCGGCAGCACGTTGGCCACGTTCGGGAACTTGCGATCGGTGAACAACCGCACCAGCGCAGCGTCGATCTTCGGCTGTTGGGCGACCATCTTGCCCTTCACGATGAGCTTCTCCTTGCCGAGGTAGACGGTCACGTCGAAGCCGTCTTTGGCGGCTCGCGGCGTGTCGGCCAGGATGTTGCGCACGACGTGGTTGCTGGTGATCACATAGTTCTCGACCTTGCCCGACTTCGGGTTCTCGCCCGAGAAGATCAGCGTGCCCGAGCCGACGGTGTCGTCGCCGTTGAGCTGCACGGTCGGCAGCAGCATCGCCTTGGTCATCTCGTTGCGGTCGCGGTAGAGCTGCGTCGCCAGGGTGGTGATCGCCGTCTGGGTCTCCGTCCGCTTCATCGCCGCATCCTTCTCGTTGGTGCGGACTTCGTTGATGTAGGCGTCGACGAGGGCCTTGGTGCGCTCGAAGTCGGTCGACATCTGGCTGCGGAAGGTCGACACCTCGGTCTTCGCCCGCTGCAGGTCGTCTTCGATGCGCTTCGCGGAGTCAGAGCCGGCAGCGGCATTCCGGAGCTGCTGTTCGAGGGCGCTGATGCGCGCTTCGGTTTCGGCCAGGATCTGCTGCCGCATGACGTTCACGTCCTTCGAGTCGCCGACGGCCGCAACTGCGCGGTCCACCTTGCGTTCGAGATCGGTGACGTCTTTTTGCTGCACTTCCAGCCTGGCGATCTGGTGATGGAACGAGACCATCAGAACCAGGGCCGCCAGGCCACAGAACACTTCCAGCAAGGTGCGTTTCATCCCCGTAGCTCTCTCCCAGTTGCGCGTGCCTTTCTCCCCGTTGCCGCACCCCGCTTCGGCGACCCGGGCGCGGGTGCTGAAGAGAAAAACAACTCCAGCTCTGCAAAGGACTTGTGTCGCCCATGGCATCGGTTGGAGCCGGCGTGCGCCGAGGGGCTAGGAAGTGGCCGAGTGTTGATGGATGCGGCACTCCCAAACGGTGCGTTGCGATGTTCGGCAATCGGTCCGGCGGCGCGTGCGGCTAGACTGTGCGGCCCCCCTACTCGCTGCTGCGCCCCTTCATGACGTTCGTTCCCATTCCCGAGCTGCTCGAAGAACTCCAGGCCGGCCGTCCGATCGTGCTGGTCGACGACCCTGATCGTGAGAACGAGGGTGACCTCTGCTTTGCCGCCGAGTTTGCGTCGCCGGAACTCGTCAACATGATGATCCGCGAGGCGCGCGGGCTCGTCTGCCTGGCCCTGGACCCCGCGATCTGCGACCAGCTCCAGCTGCCGATGCAGGTGCAGGAGAACAAGTCACGCTTCGGCACTGCGTTCACGGTCAGCATTGAAGCCACTGAGGGGGTGTCCACGGGCATCTCCGCCAAGGACCGGGCTCGCACGATCCTCGCGGCGACCAATCCGGCCGCCAAGCCCCAGGATCTGGCCCGACCAGGTCACATCTTCCCGTTGCGCGCTCGGGAAGGTGGGGTGCTCGTGCGCACTGGCCAGACCGAGGGCATCGTCGACCTCTGCCGGTTGGCCGGCCTGCGCCCCGCCGGCGTGATCTGCGAGATCATCAAGGACGACGGTGAAATGGCCCGGGTGCCCGATCTGGAGGTCTTCTGCGGCAAGCACGGGGTCAAGATGGGCTGCATCGCCGACCTCGTCGAGTACCGGCGCCGGCGCGAACGGCTCATCGAACGGGTGGCGGTCGCCCAGATGCCGACCGAGGTCGGCTACTTCGATTGCCACACCTACCACAGCCTCGTCGACGGCCGGACGCACATGGCGCTCACCGTCGGCATCGACCGGGTGCCCGACAACGGGCGCTTCCCGCCGATCGCCGAACCGGTGCTCGTGCGCGTTCATTCGCAGTGTCTGACCGGCGATGTGTTCGGTTCGCTGCGGTGCGATTGTGGGCCCCAACTGCACGAGGCGATGCAGCGCATCCAGAAGGAAGGGCGCGGCGTCGTGCTCTACATCAGCCAGGAGGGGCGCGGCATTGGCCTCGCCAACAAACTGCGGGCGTATGCCCTGCAGGACTCGGGCATGGACACCGTCGAGGCGAACGTGCACCTGGGCTTCCGCCCCGACGAACGTGAGTTCGGGACCGGGGCGCAGATCCTGCACGATCTCGGGGTGCGGCAGCTCCGGGTCCTGACCAATAACCCGAAGAAGCTGACCGGCCTGCAGGGTTACGGTCTGGAGATCGCCGAGCAGGTCGCACTCCAGATCAGTCCTAACCAGCACAACCAGAAGTACTTAGACACTAAGAGGGACAAGATGGGGCACCTCCTGGGGCGTCCCGAATGAAGGGATTTGGCGCGGCGGGAAGAAAGCCGGGGCAAGCCCCTCAAAGACCCGCGTGTACGCCTTGAAGCAGACCGTCGAAACCAGTGACCAGGAGCTGATCGCCGCGATCCTCGCCGGCAGCGAGGCGGCGTTCGGGACCCTGGTCGATCGCTACAAGGACAAGGTCTTCCGGCTGCTCGGCAGGTATTGCCGCGATGCCATCGAGTGTGAGGACCTGGCCCAGGACGTGTTCCTGAAGGTCTTCCGCAAGCTCGACACCTTCCAGCACGAGTCGGCGTTCTTCACCTGGCTGTATCGCATCGCGGTCAACGCGGCCACCGACCACCTGTCGCGCGCCAGCCGGCGCCGGCTCAAGCTCGTCGAAGACGACGCCGTGCTCGATGTCTGCGGCCAGGCGGCGCGGGACCAGGACCAAGACAATCCGGCGGCGCCACTGATGCGGGCTGAGCTGGCAGCGGTCACGCGCCAGATCGTCGCCAAGCTGCCCGAGAAGTACCGCACGATCCTCATCCTGCGCGAGTTCGAAGACCTCTCCTACAACGAGATCGCCGAGGTGCTGCAGTGCAATCTCGGCACGGTCGAATCGCGCCTGTTCCGCGCCCGGCAGCGTTTCAAGGACGCCCTTGAGCGCAACCATCCCGAACTTGTCCCGACGAGCAACTTCCGCAGCACCAACCCACCGGGGGCACGATGAACCTCTCAGCAACTGACGAACGCCTGCTGCACCGCTTCCTCGATGGGGAACTGACCGAACCGGAGGCTGCGGCCTGCCGGGCTCGCCTCGAGGCGGATGCGGCATTCCACCAGGGCTGGTTGGCCCTGGAAGGCCTGCGGCGGGTCGTTGGCGCGGCAAAACCGGCCAGCGTTGCGGCGCCCGCGGGCTTTACGGCTTCGGTGCTCGCGGCGGCGCGGCGTCTGCCGTCGCGCGAGCAGCTGCGGGAGCTCGAAGTCGAGCGCGTGGCGGTGGGGCAGGGTGTGATGACGCTCTGTCGCCGGCTGTTGATCGCCGCGGCGGTGCTGTTCTGCCTCGGCCTCGCCTGGCAGTCGGGTCTCTTCGGGGATCGCCGCGACGATATGTTGCAGGCGGCGCCTGGCGATGTGCAGCGTGAGATGGACCGGCTCGACTCGCTGATCCAAAACGGAGCCGTTCGGCCGGAAGGAGCCTCGGGCTCTGGGTCGCGCGGGGAGCGCCAAGGCAAGTGAACCGGTTGCGGCTCTGGATTCTCGGCGCCGCTCTGGGAAGCTTCCTTGCTGGCATGAACGTAGGTCTCGTGATCCCCAAGGTCGTGGTGGCGTGTGACGCCGAGGCCGGGGTTCCGGACTACGAAGACTACGTGCGCCGGATCGCGACCGAATACAAGCTCAGCGCGGACCAGGAGCACAGCCTGCGCCTCGTCATGCAGGCTGAAGAAGAAGAAGTGAATCGCGCCCTGCGAAGCGCCGACGTGCAGCAGTTGCCGGCGGCGATTCGCAACAAGTTGCAGGCTGCGCGCAGCCGTTCCGAGCAGCGCCTGCGCGCGATGCTCACCGCGGCCCAGCGCGAACGTTACGACATCGAAAGCAGACCCCAGCAGAACAGGTGAAGCAGTGCGACAGGTGAAGCCATGGTGAGAACCGTAGGAATCGATCCGGGCGACCACTCCGTGAAGGTCGTGGAGCTCGACGGCAACTACCGCAAGGTGAAGCTGCTGCGCGTGCACACCGAGACCTTTGCCGATGGCGGCGATCGTGCCGAAGCGATAGCCGCGGCTTCGCGCGCGGGGCTGGACCTCGGCATGCGTGGCGAGGTGTTCCTCGGCCATCCGTGCCGCGAGGCCGTGCTGCGCGTCATCGAGTTGCCGTTCAAGGGCCGCGATGCGATCCGCAAGGTCGTGAAGGCCGAGATCGAAGGCGAGATCCACAGCCACGTCGTCGATGACATGGTCGTCGACTTCCACGAAGTTGGTCCAGGTGCGGAAGGCAGCACGCGCGTGCTCGTCGCTTCGGTGCCGAAGGCCGGGCTGCGGCAGCAATTGCAGGCTCTGTCGGCGCTGTCGATCGAGCCCGAAGCGGTCGATCTCGACACCATGGCGCTCTGGCGCGTCGCCGATTGGGCCGGTGCGTTTGAGGCCGGTGGTGAAAGTGCCGTGGCTGGCGGTGTCACCGCGGTCGTCGACCTCGGCACCCGCAGCGTGAAGGTCGTGCTGGTCGAAGGCAATTCCCTCGTCGAGATGCGCGCGCTGCGCCTCGGGGATGGGGCCATTGCTGACGATGTGGCCCGGCGGAATGGCATCAGCGCGCAGGTTGCGCGCGACGTCGTGCGCGAGTGCCTGGTGTCCGGTGGCGATTGCCGCGTCGAAGTCGACGAGGCGTTGCCGGCCAAGGGCAGCGAGGCGAATGCGCCGGAGGCCGCGCCCGTGAAGCGTGCGGTGACCGTCACGCACCAGGAGGTCGAGGCGGCGCAGACGGCCTTCCTGCAGCGATTGGCGCGCGAACTCGTGCGCTACCTGACGTCCTCGGGCAAGGCTTCGCAGATCAAGGCGCTGTGGATCACCGGCGGCGCGATCCGCGTGCCCGGCATGCGCGAGATGCTGCAGGAAGTGTTCTCGATCGAGCCGCGCGAGCTCGACGTGCTCGGTCGGTTGCAGCACGACCTCGATGCGGAGACCGCGGCGGATCTCGCGCCGCGCATTGCGACGGCGATCGGCCTCGCGCTCGGCCCGTTTGGCGGGCCGACCGGTTTCGACCTGCGTCAGGAAGACCTTTCCTACACGCGTGGTTTCGAGCGCATCAAGTTCCCCTTGGCGCTCGCGTGCATGGTCGGGTTGTTGGCCCTCATCATCTACGGCTACAAGCTCTCCACCGAGCTGCGGCACCTCGAACTGGAGATCGGCAAGACGTACCAGGCCGATGCGAAGGCTCCGCCGCAGTTCTACGGCATGCTCTACTCGGTGTTCTCGACCAAGTGGTTTGAGAGTCCGCAGAACTTCCGCCTCGAACAGTCGAAGGGCAAGGACTACGGCTACAAGGACCTGGTCAACGAGCTGGTGGAACTGCCCGTGCAGAAGCGCGTGTTGTTCGTGCGCGACAAGCTCGCGAAGATCGCCGAGGCGAAGCAGAAGGAGTCGGGTATCTACGAGGACATCTCGCTCGAATCCGGGCTGGCTGTGCTCGTGCGCCTGTCCGAGGTGCTGAAGTCGATCGAGCCGCAGTTGGGGCGCTATCTCATGATGAAGCTCGACCTCAACATGAAGGCCCCGGCTCGTTCGTTGGAGTTTGTGGTCGCGTTCCGCGGCGATGACTTCCGCGAGCGCCTGGCCGTTCTCGAGCAGGCATTTGAGGCTGAATACAGCAAGGCGGACTCGCCCTTCATGCGGCCGACGGGGCGCGACAACAAGTCCAAGGAGGACTTGTTCAAGCCCGATCCTTCTGTGGTTGGCGCGTACTACAAGATCAAGGTCGGCGTGAAGGAATCTTTCGAACCGTTTGGTCCGAGCGCGGAGAGGTAATGCGATGAAGTTCCTACGCGAAATGGACCTCTACAGGGGGTTGATCCTGATCTGCCTGCTGGCCCTTCCGGTGGCCGGTTGGTGGTGCAACTCGCTCGCCAACTCGATCAAGGAATGCGAGGCGGCCGTGCGCGAAGCGACGCGGCCCGGTGGTCTGCTTGAGCAGATCGGCGGCTACCAGAAGAAGATCGAGCTGGTCGTGAGTAACCGTTCGAGCACGGCGGGTGCCACGCTCCAGCCGCGCACCTACTTCGAAGGCCAGATCATGGCTTCGGCGAGCCAGAACCTCGAGAAGAACGACTTTGGCCTCACGGACCCGAAGGAAGAGACCGCGGTGACGAGCGCGTCGTCGAAGCAGAAGGCAGTCGACTTCGTGGCCGAAGTGCAGTGGAAGCGCAAGGACCTGTCGATGCCGCTCGCGTTCGTCTACGCCGTGATCATGAACTGTGAGTCGGGGGCGCGTCCGGGTAGTGGCGCGACCGGTCTGCAGTCGATCTGGAAGCTGCGCGAACTCAGCATCGTCAATGCCACGAACGAACGTCTGGTCGCCACGATGGATGTGCCGCCGCCCGAACTCGAAGACAAGTGGGCGATCAAGAAGATGACGTTTGCGCGGCGCGAACCCAAGCGGGACGCGAAGTAATGACGGTGGCGCGCGGCTCGTTCCTGGCGCGCTCCCGGCTCGGTGCCGCGGCTCTCGTTGCGGTGGTTGCCGGGCTCGCTTCGTGTTCTTCCGTCGTGCGTTACACGGAGGAGCTCGTCGATGCGCGCTACGGCCGCACCTGGGTTACACGGTTCCCTTCGACGGTGGGGGGCACCGTCGGCTTTGTGGTCGGGGTGCCGATCGACGTCGTTGCGCTGCCGGTTTCCTGGGGCTTCTATCGCATGCAGCCGAAGGAGACCCGGGACCCGCTTTCGGTGTTCTTGTTCCCTTCGTTTGTGCTCTGGAAGGCGTTTGCCCTCGTTGGTGCGCCATTCGACCTGCTGGAATGGGCCGCGTATCGGGGCTGGCGTTCGCCGGCGCCGATCACCCAGGAAGAGCGCGACGCAATCGAGCGGACTTGGGATGAGGAAGGCTGGAGCGAGTACCCCGTGACGCCGATCTACCCGCCGGGGCCGCTAGACCCCACCCAAGCGACTCCGCGCTGACTTCCGCCGGCCTTTGTTCCCCGGCGGTGCATGGTGATTGTCGCTGACCGTGGCGATGGTCTACTCTCTGGTGATGTTGTCTCTTTGGCGGACGGGTGGTGCATGAGCGAGCACGCGGTGCCGCTGCGCAAGCTGAGCGAGCGCATCCTCGCCAAGGGAGCCGATTTGCCCTTGGCGCTGCTGCTCGAACACCTTGCCCCCGTGCGGGCCCAAAGAGAGCTGGCGCGCAAATTTGGGCTCTCGCCGAAGGGTGGGTTCCGGATCGAACGCGCTCCCGCCCATGTGCTCGCGCCGATGCTGGCGGAACTGCGCGATCCCAAGCAGCTGGACGAGGTTCTGGCGCTCTTGCTGCCAAAGACGGCGGCCGTGGCCGAGGTCGATGCGGATGCCGCTTCGGCTGCGGATTCGGCGGCGCTGCTGGCGCTTCGCGAAGCCGAAGCGGCGCGGTTGCGCGAGGAACTCGAGCGCGCTCGCGAAGGGGCCTCGCGGTCGCGTGATCGGGAGGCGGATCTTTCGCGGCGGCTCGTTCGAGCCGAACAGGATCTGACCGTCTGGCGCAAACGCAGCGAGGCGGAACGGCTGCCGCAGAAGGAAGAGGACCGGGCTTCGCGCGCCGAGGAGACCAGGGAGCTGCAGCGCCGCCTTCGCGAACTCGAAGACGAACGCGAGGGGTTCCTCGCCGCGGATGAAGCCCTGCGCCGGCAACTGGCGCACAATCAGTCGCGGCTGCGCGAACTCGAGGAGACCGTGACGGAACTCGAGGCGCTGCTGCCCAAGGGGCGGCGCAAGGCCAAGGCCCCGCCGCCGGTGGTGTCTGACGATCGCCGCTTCCGGCTGCCGCACTTCCTGCCTTCGTTCTACAAGTCGCTCGACGGCAAGGATCGCAAGTCGATCGAGCGGGCGTTCCAGGCGATCCTGCTGTTCTGCACGGAAGGCCACAGTTATCCGGGTCTTGAGGTGAAGCAGCTCGGTGGCCAGGACACCTGGAGTTTCCGCGCCTCCCTCGGGCTCCGCGTCTACTTCCGCCCGGTTGGCGATGGCGACATCGAGCTGCTGGAGCTCGCCGATCGGGAGGAGCAGCACACCACGCTGCGTCGCCTCAAGGAGAAGTGATGCGGGGCGTGCGGAAACAACCGGTGTTCTTGCGCCCGGATGGCCGGGTCCGGTTTCCCGATCCGGAGCAGTTCGACAAGGAAGGGCTCGTCGCGGTGGGCGGCGACCTCAGCTCGGCGCGCCTGTTGGCCGCCTACCAGAGTGGCATCTTCCCGTGGTACGCCGAGGGCTACGTGCCGATGTGGTGGAGCCCCGATCCTCGGGCCCTGCTCGATCCGGAGCATCTGCACGTCAGCCGTAGCATGCACAAACGGTTGCGCCGCGAGGACTTCCAGTTGACCTGGAATCGCTGCTTCCCACGCGTCATGGCCGAATGCGGGCGCCTTCGCAAGGAAGGCACGTGGGTCATTCCGGAGATGGTCGAGGCCTATTGCCGGCTGCATCGGGAGGGTTTTGCGCACAGCCTCGAGGTCTGGCGTGGCCCCGAACTGGTCGGCGGCACGTATGGCGTCCAGGTCGGCGGCCTGTTTGCGGCGGAATCCATGTTCCATCGCGCCACCGACATGTCCAAGGTTGCCGTCATCGCCTTGGTTCGGTCCCTGTTCGCCGCTGGCATCACCTTGCTCGACGTGCAGTTCGTGACCTCACACCTGGCCACGCTCGGCGCGTTTTCCGTGCCGCGCTCGGAGTATCTGGCTCGCGTTGCCGTCGCATCCAGTCGCCCCGTCGACCTGACCGGGTTGGTGCCGTCGTGGACTTCGCCGGGCGACTCGGCCGCCGCCGATGCCGCCTCCGCCGACCCTGGAAAGTGAAGACCTCCGTGCCGCGGCGGCTCGCTGTGCTACCCTCTCGCCCACTCGAGGAGACCCCCTGATGATCCCGCGCGAACCCTTCCCGATCGCGACAGTTGCCTGTTCCCTGCTGTTCCTCTGCGCTGATCTATTGGCGCAGCAGCCGGTGCCCGCCACGCGAGCGGTGCGCGCGGTGACGGTGACTGGTGTGGTGGAGATTCCCCCGCCAGGAGTCAGTGTCACGGCGCAGGATCCCGCGGCGGTCGCTCTTGCCGCGGCGCAGGATCCAGCGAAAGCAGCGGAGCTCGCCGCGGCCACAGCCAAGCTCGCCAAGTGGAAACAACTGCAGTTCGATCGCCGTCCTTCAACGCTGTTGAAGGTCTGGTCGAGTCCGGAGCTGAAGCCGTACGATCCTGCGGAGGAGGCGGCGAAGGAGAAGGACAAGCCGAAGGAGAGCGGGGCCGGGGCCGTGGATCCCAATGCCAAGCCCGTGACGCCCGAGAAGCTGAGTCCGGAAGCGGTTCGGCAGATGGTGATCGAAGGCGTTGGAGTTGATCCCGGTCTGCCGCAGCCCAACGATGGCAAGCCGGTCGCTGGGGCCGCGGCCAACGTCGATCAACAACTCGCGGAGAAGCGTCTGCAGCGCGAGATGGAGATGCTGCAGCGGGATGTCACGTTGGGTCGGTGGCAGAAGGTGGGTGAGTTCTTCGCGGGCATCGAGGAGAAGCAGCGCAAGGACGCCTACGAGCACTTCCTGCGCGTGGTCGTGAATGCGCCACCACAGCAGGATCAGCGCATTCCGCAGAATCTGCAGGAGAAGAACAGTTTTGCCTTCGAGGACGCTTTTGCCCTGGCGAGCCTCGCGCCGGGCGGCTTTGACAAGAAGCAGGTTTCGCTGTTGGCGCCGATCGTGCGCCGTGCGCTGGACAGTGGCAGCGTGCTCGAGGAGCTGATCCGCTTGCTCGGCGTCGAAGTTGGCAAGCCCGCAGCCGAACAGCGCCTCGATCGTCGCGAGACGGCCTTGTTGTTGTCGGCGATCGGTCAGGAAATCGAGATGGGCGCGTTCTTGCCGACGGCCGAGGAGGCCGAACAGGCGAACGACCGTGAAGCGTTGAACCTGCTCGCCCGCTTCGCACTCGCGCAGTACGCAAAAGAGAAGCGGACCGCCTTCTTGGAGACGGCGTGGCGCGTGACGCAGGCGGCGCTCGCCAAGGGTGAGGTCACCGAAGAGGAGAAGGCCGAAGCGCTGCGGCGCGCGGTCGAACTTGCGCCCAAGATCCGCGAAGACCTCGGCCCGTCGTGGCTCGCCGAGAGCTTTACCGAACGTCCGGAACGCGGCATGGAGATCATCGCCACGATCGGTGGCCAGGTCGCGAGGGGCTTCCAGGAGAAGGCGCAGGATCCGGCCTATCGCAGCCTCGGTCTGCAGCTGCAGAAAGGCGCCGTCGAGGCCTTGTTGAAGGTCGCCCCGCAGCTCGCCGAGAAGTGGCGCCCGACGCTGGGCTTGCTGGCTTCGGGATGGATCGTCGAAGCCGCTTGGAGCTATCAGAACTCGCAGACCGACTCGATGGGGCCGGTCATGCAGCGCGACGAGTACGGCAACATCTTCTGGGGTTCGATGCGCCGCGGCGGCGGTGGACAGGTGCAGGCCGTCGAACCGGCGGATCTCGCCCTTTCGCAGCCTGGCCCTGAGTGGGCAGCTTTGCTCGAGCCGGCCTTGCAGCCGCACTTTGCCGCGGTTTCCGCGCAGCTGTTCCTCAAAGTGAACGAGGGCGAGAAGGCGTTCCCCTACATCGAGCAGCTCGCGACGGTGAACCCGCGCAAGGCCAAGGACCTCGCCAACGAGTTCTTGCGCGTATGGACGCGCAAGGCCAACCCCAATCGCAACCAGACGAACTCCTACATGTACATGTATGGGTTCGACATGCGCAGCAATGGCATTCCGCTCACGCGCAGCAAGCAGGAGCGCAATCTCGCCGAGCTGGGCAGTTGGGTCGCGCGGTTGCGGCTGCTGCCGATCGGCGGCGTCGATGAGAAGCTCGTCACCGAAGCGTTCGTGACCGCACACAGCCAGGCTGAGGTCTACCGGCTGGAGACGATCGAACGAGTGTTTGGCGATGTGTCAGAACTCGATCCCGTGTTGCTAGCCGAGATGTTGGGGCGCATGCGCACGAACCTCGCCACCGTCTGGCGTCGGCCCGACGTGCAGGAGAACCAGAAGACGAAGCGTTCGCAGAAGGAGACGCTGCAGGAGGTCGCGGAGGGTTATTCGACCGCGATGAGCCTCGGCGCCAAGGCGATGCAGAAGCGTGGCCCGCATTGGGCTTTGCTGGCGGTGACGGCTTCGTTGTTGCATGACCAGAACAACTTCGGCAAGGAGCTGTCGCGCGACAGCCGGTTTGCCGAAGCAAGGCGCGGCGCTTTTGAGATGTTTGCCAAGGCCGCGGACCTCTACGTCGGGTTGGCGGGTGACCTTCGTATCGACGAAGAAAGCCTGCGCGCCTTCGATACGTGGTTCTATGCGGCGATCGGCGCGTGTGATCTTGGCGCGATCGACGAAGAGACGATTGTCGCCAAGAGTCAGTTGCCGCTCATCAAGAAGGCGCTGCTGCGGTTGCCCGCGGGCAGCAAGGAGCGCCACCTGAACATGTTTGCGAACGCCCTGTTCACGCGCATGTCGGCGGTGAAGCCGCAGATCAAGCATCGATACCTGGAGGCTGGTTTCTCGATCGTCGGCGACAACCCGCAGGCCGCGGAGGCACGCAAGGTCTTCGACTACTACGAGGACCTGCTGCGCGAGCTGCGCCTGGATTGTGTGGTCGAAGGGCCGGGCGAGATCGGCACGCAGCCGTTCGGCGTGCGCGTCGACATCGTGCACACGCAGGAGATCGAGCGTGAAAGCGGTGGTTTTGCCAAATACGCGCAGAACCAGAACAACATGAACTACGCGTACAACTACGGGCGCCCGCTCGAGAACTACCGCGATCGGTTCAATGATGCCGTCAATGCAGCGCTCAACGAGAACTTCGAAGTGCTGTCCGTCACCTGGAATGGTGAGCAGATGGCGAGCAAGCCAAGCGACGTGCCAGGTTGGCGCCGCACGCCGTACGCGTGGTTGCTGCTGAAGGCGCGTGGGCCGCAGATCGACCGCATTCCGGCGATTCAGCTCGATTTCGATTTCCTCGACACCTCGGGCTACGCGGTGCTGCCGATCGGCTCCTCGACCGTAGCGGTGGACGCGACCCGCAAAGCCGCGACGCCGCGGCCGTTCAAGAACCTCGCCGTGACGCAGATCCTCGATGACCGGAAGATCGAGGATGGCAAGGTCACGCTCGAGATCAAGGCCACCGCCAAGGGCCTGGTCCCGGATCTCGACCAGTTCCTCGCCGTGGAGGCACCCGGTTTCAAGATCGACAAGAGCGAGGACCAGGGTTCTTCGGTGACCAAGTTCGCGGAAGACCAGGACGGTGTCGAAAGTGAGCGGTCCTGGCTCATTGCGCTCAAGCCCGCTGAGGAAGGCACGCAACCGCGCCGTTTCGTCTTCGGCAAGCCCAAGCTCGACGAGGTGAAGGTCACCTTCCAGCGTTACAACGACGCCGACCTCGAAACCGTGGACCCCGACATCGCGCTCGCGGGCGGGTTTGGCAGCGGCAATCCGACCTGGGCCTGGGTGCTCGTCGGGGTCGCCGGTTTTGTCTACCTGCTCTGGTTCTTCCTCTGGGTACCAGGCGGTGGCAGCGCAGTTCGCCAGGGTGTGGTGCTCGCGATGCCCAAGCACCTGACGCCGTTCACCGTGCTGGGGTTGCTGCGCCAGATCGATACGCAGGTGCGCCTCGAGGCTGACGCGAAGCAGCAGTTGGGCCAGGCCATCCGTCGCATCGAGGAATGTCACTTTGGACGCGCCGCGGATCCTTCCCTCGATCTCAAGGCCGTAGCCGAGGAATGGCTGCGCCGCGCCATCTAGCTCCCACCACGATCCTCTACCGACTCCGGACACCCCTCTCCCCTCATCGATCATGACAGCTCACCAAGTGCCCGTATCGCCCCGGTTCGTGGAGACTCGCGAGTTCCTGCATCAGATTCGCACGCGCGTCGGCAAGGTTGTTGTCGGCCAGGACGTCGTCGTCGAACGTGTGCTGATTGCCCTGCTGACCTCGGGTCACCTGCTGCTGCAGGGCGTGCCCGGGCTCGCGAAGACGCTGTTGGTGGCCGCCGTCAGCAAGACCGTGGATCTCGCGTTTGCGCGCATTCAGTTCACGATCGACCTTCTGCCGTCGGACATTCTCGGCAGTGAGATGCTCGACCAGAAGACCCACGAGTTCCGCACCCACAAGGGGCCGGTCTTCACCAACCTGCTGCTCGCCGACGAGATCAACCGCGCTGCCCCCAAGGTGCAGAGTGCCCTGCTGGAGGCGATGCAGGAACGCCGCGTCACGATCGGCAACAACAACTATGCGCTGCCGGCGCCGTTCCTCGTGATCGCGACGCAGAACCCGGTCGAGCAGGCGGGCACGTTTGAATTGCCCGAAGCGCAGCTCGACCGCTTCATGCTGTTGCACCGGCTCGAATACCTGACGCCGACAGAAGAGAAGGAAGTGCTGCGCCGCAATGCGGCACTTGGCGTGCGCCGCGACGGCAAGGGGGCGGTGGCGCGCACGGAGTTTGACGTGCTCGGCGACCAGGCCGTCGGCAGCTCCGACCGGCTCGTGCAGGCGATGGAGGACGTGCAGCAGGTGCACGTCAGTGAGGCGTTCCTCGACCACACCGTCGAGATCGTCAATCGTACGCGCAAGCACCCCAAGCTCGAACTCGGCTGCAGCCCGCGCGCCGGTATCTCGCTCGTGAAGGCCTCGCGCGCGCGTGCGCTCATCCACGGCCGCGACTACGTGCTGCCTGAGGACCTCTTCGCACTCGCGGAAGACGTGATCCTGCACCGCATCCGCCTGACCTACGAAGCGCTCGCCGAGGGGTTCACCGGGCCGCAGGTGCTGCAGGAGATCCTCTCCGAGTTCGCCCAATGAAGGCGGCCGCGGGAGCTTCGCGCGATCGCGACCTGCCGGGGCTGCTCCGCAAGGTGGAGCCGCTCGCGGCCCGCAAGTTCGTCATCGCAATTCGCCGATTGGCGAACGATCTGACCTACGGTCTCGATGGGTCGCGCTTCCTGGGCTCGGGCATCGACTACGTGCAATCGCGCATGTATGTGCCCGGCGATCCAGTCAAGTCGATCGATTGGCGGGTGACCGCGCGTTCGGGCAAGGTCCACGTCAAGGAATACGAAGCGCCGCGTCGCATTCCGGCCTGGATCCTGCTCGATACCTCGGCCTCGATGGTCGTCTCCTCCGTGCGCACCAGCAAGTATGAGCTGGCTTTGCATGTGGCCGGCGGCCTCGCTCTCGCGTGTCTCGATCGCACGAGTCCGGTGGGCGTGATGGGGGCTGGCGCGCGCGACGTGCGCGTCGAACCGAGTCTTGCCAAGGACCTCGTGTTGCAGTGGATGCTGCGCTTGCGCCGCCATTCGTTCAACGAGCCGACCGTGCTTGCGCGGCGCGTTGCCGAGCTGCGCCCGACGTTGAAGAGCCGCTCGCTCGTCATCGTCTGCAGCGACCTGCATGAGCCGGAGGCTGTGCACGCCGTGGCCTTGTTGGCCCAACAGCACGAAGTCGCGGTCTTGCAGTTCCAGGATCCTTCGGAAGTGACGCTGCGTGGCAGTGGCTTCCTGCGCGCGCAGGAAGCGGAATCTGGCCGTCGCTTCATGACGCATGGGCGCTTGCCATTGCTCGATCAGGCCAAGATCGAAGCCGAATTGCGCAAGGGTGGTGTGGACCATCTGCTGATCCGCACCGATCAGCCGTTTGTGCACCGTCTGCGGCATTTCTTCCGTTCGCGCGGACTTTCCAAGGGGGCGCGATGAGACGTCTGGCCGGGTTGTTCCTGCTCTCTGCACTTGCCGCGCAAGGTGCGCCACCGGAAGCGACCGTGGGCATGCGCAGCAGGATCGAAGAACTCGTGTTGCCAGGGACCGAGCTCGTGCCCGCTCCCGCGAAACCGAAGGACCCGATCGTCGTACGCGTTCTCGCCGTGCGCGCGCATGGCAGTGAGTTCCGCTACGACTTGGAGTGGTCGGGGTTCGAAGCCGGCAAGTACGACCTCGCGAAGTTCCTCGCGCGCAAGGACGGCTCGAGCGGGCCCGCGCTGCCGGCGATCCCGGTCGTCGTGAAGAGCCTCCTGCCCAAGAGTGTGAAGGAGCCTGGTGAACTGCTGCCCGTAGCGCCGCCGGAGCTTGGCGGGTATCGCACCCAACAGATCGTGGTGGCGGTGGCGTGGGTGGTCGGCTTGCTGGCGATCTTCCTGGTCGGTCGCAAGCGCCGGAAGGCCGCGCCGATCGCCGCCGCCAGGCCAACCCTGGCGGACCGGTTGCGCCCGATTGTCGAGGCGGTGGCCTCGGGGCGCGCGGAGGACACGGCGAAGGCCGAACTCGAACGGCTGCTCGTCACGTTCTGGCGGCATCGCCTCGGCTTGCGCGAGCAGAAGGCCGGGGATGCGATCCGCGCGATTCGCCAACATGCCGAAGCGGGGCTGCTGCTGCGGCAACTCGAGGCCTGGCTGCACATGCCAAGCCCACCCGAGAAGGTCGATCTGCAGGCGCTGCTGGCTCCCTACCGCAACGTCTCGGCGGAGGACTTCTCCGAACTTGCCAAGCCCGTGGAGGCAACCTGATGTTCGGGCGTCCGTGGTTGCTCTTGTTGCTGGTGCTGCCGCTGCTGCATCTCTTCTGGGTGTGGCGGCGCGAAACGGGGCGCATCGTGCTGCCGTTTGATCAGGGCCTGGCTGGCGGTGGCCGCCTCTTGCGCATCGTGCTTGGCGTTGGCGAATCGTTGCCCGCCCTGCTGGTCGCCACGGCGGTCCTGCTGCTGGCGTTGCCGCAAGAGCTGGCCGCGCCAAAGCAGAAGCGCGCGTTGACCAACATCCAGTTCTGCGTCGACATCTCCGGGTCGATGACGGCGAAGTTCGGGTCAGGGTCTCGCTACGACGCCTCGATGAAGGCGATCAATGACTTCATCGACTTCCGCCAGGGGGATGCGTATGGCCTCACCTTCTTCGGCAACAACTACCTGCACTGGGTGCCGCTCACGAGCGATCCTTCGGCGTTCCGCTGCTCGATTCCGTTCATGAGCCCCGAGAACAACGTGCCGGGTTTCGGCGGCACCGAGATCGGCAAAGCGGTGATGGCGTGCCGCGAAGAGCTCGTCAAGCGCAGCGAAGGGGACCGCATGCTCATTCTCGTCACGGATGGTTGGAGCAGCGACCTTGGCGGCGGCAACGACATCGAGATCGCGAAGAAACTGAAGCGCGATGGCATCACGCTGTTTGCCGTCAATATCCAGGAAGAGGATGCGCGCGGGGAGATTGTCAATCTGTCGCGCATGACGGGCGGTGAGGTATTCAATCCGGGCGACACGAAGGCTCTCGCCGCCGTGTTTGCTCAGATCGACAAGATGACGAAGGCCAAAATCGAACAGGGCACGGCCGAGCTCGTCGATTGGTTCTGGCCGTTCTGCCTCGCTGGCCTCTGCGTGCTCGGTCTCTACACGCTTCTGCAATTGGGACTGAGGTACACACCATGGTGAGCCTCCTCGTGATGGCGGCGGTGGCCTTGGTTGCCCTGGTTGGCGAAGTCCTGCACTTGCGCCGCGTCCGGCGACTTGCGCACCTGGCCTTTGGGCCGGGCGGCGCTCCGCAGCCGTGGGTACGTCTGATCCCGGTCCTCCGTGTGCTCGCGAAAAGCGGGCTCGCGTGGGGGTTGGTCACCCTGATGTTGGTCGAGCCGAAGGTCCACGTTTCCAACGATGTCGCCGACGAAGAATGGCGCCATCTGCTGCTCGTCATGGACGTTTCGCCGAGCATGCTGTTGCGCGATGCAGGGCAGAAGGGCGATCAGAGTCGCATGGAGCGCAGCAAGGAGCTCATCGACTCGCTCTTCGAACGCGTGGCGATCGGCAAGTTCAAGATCTCGGTGATTGCGACCTACAACGGTGCCAAACCCGTGGTCGAGGACACGAAGGACATCGAACTCGTGCGCCATCTGCTCACGCAGGTCGATATGCGCTATGCGTTCAAGTCCGGGAGCACCCGCTTGTTCGATGGTATTGCCGAGGCGGCACGCCTGGCGAAGCCGTGGCGGCCGAAGAGTGCTTTGCTCGTCATCGTGAGCGACGGCGATACGGTCCCCGCGACCGGCATGCCGGAACTGCCGCCCTCCATCGGTGGCACGCTCGTCATCGGTGTCGGCGACGATCGTGTTGGCAAGTTCCTGGCGGGGCACCAGAGCAAGCAGGATGCGAGCACGCTGCGCCAGGTGGCGATTCGGCTCGGCGGTGAGTTCCACAATGGCAACAAGCGCCACGTGCCGAGCGACATCCTCGCGGCGGCATCGCAGGATGCGCGCAAGCCGTTGCTCGAACGTCTCACGCTGCGCGAATACGCGATGATCGCCGTAGCGATGGCGAGTACGTTCCTCGGGTTGATTCCCCTGCTGCTGCACTACTGCGGGACGAAGTGGCGGCCAGGGGTGATGCCGGTCGAGGTGGTGGACGCGGCGTGAGCCGTCGCGGCCAGCCGCTGCCGCCCTCGTCCGGTGGGGGCCACCCGCGTCGGCGCTGGTGTGTGGCCGCGTGCCTCGCCACGACGATCGCTGCGGGCCTTGCCTCGCGCGCGTGGCCGCTGCCGGGACTGTTCGCGGAATACACCGGGGATGCGCTCTATGCGGTGGCGGTGTTCTTCGGTTGGGCGTGGTTGTTTCCCGCTGCGCGCGGGACGCGGCTGGCGGCAGCGGCCTTCCTGATTGCTGCGCTCGTCGAGAGTGCGCAGTCGTTGCGGTGGCCGTGGCTTGTCGAATTGCGAGCGACTCGCCTCGGCAGTCTGGTGCTCGGTCAGGGGTTTCAGTGGGCCGATTTCGTGGCCTACGCGGTGGGTGCCGCCGTGGCGTTTGCAGGGGACATCACCCTGCGGCGTGGTCGTCGCGGAAGCCCCCCTGGGCCGGGATGACCTTCAGGCGCCATCCTCCTACATCCTGTTCACCACGGACGCTCGGTCGCTTGCCGCCGTCTTCAAGGAGGGGTAGCAGTTCTTGTTGACGATCTGTCAAGTCGTCCCCGCCGCACATCGGCCCGATGGCAGGGGGCGTAGATCGAAGATTTGAAGGACTTGCCCTGCTGGCACCAAGAACCCGATAGAATCACCGAACCCCCGGTTCCTCATTGCGAGGCCCGGTTCCACTTCAACGAAGCTGCGGAGACGCCCATGCGGAATCTGCTACTGGTGACTTGGCTTGCGCTACCGATCGGTGCGTGGGCATACCATGAAGGTCCTGGCCAGGACCGGATGGCGCTCGACGAAGCCGCGAAGGTGGTTGCCGAAGCGCATCAGGCTGCTGCGGACAAGGACTGGGCAGATGCCGTTCGCGGCTACGAAGATGCCCTCGCGAAGCTGCCGAAGGATCAGGAGTCCACGGCGCAGCGTCTTCGCCTTGAGCTAAACAAAGCGCGCATGCAGGCCAAGGGGCTGTCGACCGCGCGCGAAGAGCTTGAGTCGCTCGTCGATGAGCTCGCTACCGACCAGAAGGCTGACCCGCAGTTGCTTGCCGAATCGCGGCAGGCGCTTGCGCGCGCGCAGTTCTTCACCACGTGGCTGATGCGCCTCGAAGGGGTGTCGCGCGAGGAGTGGGAGCCCGAGATCGAAGCGGCGCGCCAGAATTGGCGTCTGCTCGCCGAACAGGCCACGACTCCAGAGCAGAAGGAGCAGAGTGGCAAGGACCTCGAAGCCGCGATTCGTCTTGCGCGCATCGAGATCGAGGACTTGCAGGGGCTGCCGCTCCCCAGTGAATGACAAGGCTGCGGAACCAAGGCCGGTCGGCCTAAGATCAGCAAGAGCAAGCCCAAGGGCAAACCAAGCAGCGGTGCCAGCAGCGGTCCGCCGCCGGATGGCAGCGGGTCCTGAGGGGCTCACGAGCTAACCCTGTGATGGAGTGCGCGGCCGACAACGGCCGCGCTGCGATTTAGGCGGCCACACGGGTGGCTCGCTATCCTTCGCGGCCATGGAGCGCATCCTTGGACGCAGTGACGACGTGGCCCGATGGCAATGTCGGCCCGGCCAGCAGCGCCTCGACGATGTGGTGTCGAGGTGGTCGTTGGATGCCAACGCGGAGTGGGTCGATGATGGCGTGCGCCGTGGTGAAGCGTTCTTGCAGATCTCGCCGGAGCGCGCTGGATCGGTGCTCGGTTGGGAACTCGAACGCATTCGCGCGGCTGGCTATGTCGCGGTGGGGCCCTATTGGGTGCCCGCCGGGTGGCGAAGCGATGCGGACTCCTATCGGCGCGTGGTCCGCCTGGTTGCGGAGCATGTGCTGCGGGAGCCGGATGAGGGGCCAGCCATCTACGTGCCGAAAGCGCGCGCCGAACTCGAGCCTCTGCTCGCCCTGTGGCCGCACGTGCTGGCTTTGCCGACGAGTGCGGAGTTGTCGATCGACGACCTGATCCTGGCCAGGGCGCTGCCGGTGCATGCGCTTGGCGTGGTTGCGCGGCCCACGTGGGCGGATGGGCGTTGGTGTTCGCCAGCCGAGTTCTTCTTCCATGACCTCGATCATGCGCGTTTCAAGGTGCGCGAGGACCTGCTGGCGCTGGGCGTGGAGATCCCCGATGCCTACGTCGATGGCTCGACGATCGACCCGGCTGTGGCGCAGCACCGTGGGATCTTGTCGCACGCGTTGGGGCGCGTCGGCGCGGAGCTGTGGGCGGCGGGGCCAGAGCGCGCCGCGCTCGCGTGTCGGCTGCTGGCGAGCATTGCGGCCGAGCCGCAGCGCGATCTTGCCGAGGCCGCCCGGTGGTTGTTGTTTGAACTGGTCCACGAGAAGAGCTTCCCGCTGGTGGCGTCGGTGCTGCGGCGTGAACTGGCCACTGCGGCGCACGAAGGGAAACTCCGGTCCAAGTGCGAGCGTGGTTTCTACGCCGGACATTCTCCGTCGCTCTCGGTCGTTGCCCGGCTCGGCGAAGCGCGGGCGTGGTTGGCGGCGAAGTGCGAGGTGGGAGTCGGATGAGGACGCTGCCCGCGCTCGATCTCGCCAGTGCCAGTCCGCAGGACGTCCGGGCGGCTTTGCAGGGTTTCGGCGCCATGCTCGTGCGTGATCCCGGGGTGCCTGCTTCGCGGTGTTTGGAGGCGATCGCCGATGCGGAGGCGTTCTTTGCGCGCCCGCAGCTAGAGAAGGACGCGCTCGCAATTGCGCATTCGCCGCATTTCCGCGGCTACAGCCAGATGCACAACGAGCGCGATTGGCGCGAGCAGATTCACTTCGGGCGGGAGGTCGCGGGTGGCGCTGGTGGTGAGCAGTTCGGTTGCTTGGAGGGGCCAAACCTATGGCCCGGCGATGTTGCCTGGCGCGAACGGATGCTCGCGTACCTCGCTGCGGTAGAAGGTCTTGGACAGCGCGTTCTGTCGCTCATCGCCGAATCGCTCGGATTGCCAGCGCAGGCGTTCGCCAGTGAGCACGAGCCGTACCTGTTGATGAAGCTGATCTGCTACCACGCGCAGCCGGATGCGCAGCGGCCGCGGCAGGGCGTGGCGGCGCATCTCGATTTCAGTTGGGTGACGCTGACCCTGCAGGATGGCACCGGTGGCCTCGAAGTGCAGGATCCGGACGGAACCTGGATTCCCGTGGTGCCGGTGCCCGGAACCTGGCTGGTCAACGTCGGCGAGTTGCTGCAGTTTGCGACGCGCGGAGCGTTCGTGGCCACTCCGCATCGCGTCGAGAACCCATCGACGCAGCGATCGCGCATTTCGATGCCGATGTTCCTCAATCCTGGACTGCGCGCCGTGGTCGCCCCGCTGGAGGTGCCCGAGGTGGCGTTGCGCGCTGCTGAGCCTTTGCCGCATGTGCATCACGTTCTTGACCCCGCGGCGCCACGCACACCGTTCGTCTTTGGCGAAGCGGAGTGGCGCCGCAAGGGGCAGAACGTCTGGTGCCGACAGTGTTGCCTGACTACTTCACGGGCGGCGCGACTTCGCGAATGACCGCGCCGCGCTGTTCGTGGAGCACGAGCACGCTGTAGCGCACGGCGCCCGCGTTGGGGTCGTCGGACACCGACGCGTAGTCGAAGCGTCCGCGCAGGTCGGTGTAGCCGTCCTTGTGGAAGCGCACTTCGCCAGACGGCAACTTC
>JADZDL010000123.1 GCA_020851075.1 Planctomycetota bacterium
CCTGGCATCCGTAGGCGACATCGACGAGGAACTCGTCGGTGACGAACGCATCGCGCCGTTCGCCGTTCTCGAAGCGATACCGGTCGTCGAGGCGGTAGAAGTTCTCGCCGAGCAGCAGCGGCGGCAGATCGGTAGCCTTCTCGGTCTTCTGGATCTCCTTCTTTACGAGCAGCAGCGGCGTCGCCGCGCGCAACGTGCGGCGATCCCCGTCGGCCGTGATCTCGTGCTTGCCCGCTTCAAATGGCAGGTCGAGCACGCTGAGCGCCATCATCATCTCGAGGAACGAACCGCCGGTTTCGATGATCGATGCGGAGACGAACGGTTGCCCCGCCGGCGCGGACGCATAGTCTGCCCAGAAGTGGTTGGGGGCCACGACGTCGGGCGTCGCCTGCGTGTTCTGCCGGTGCCAGTAGTCATGTTCGACGAGCAACTTCGTCGGCTCGACCGCGCGATAGAGCTGGCGCGCGAGGCCGCGTTGCTTGAGTTCGGCGCGCCGCCGTGCGGCAGAGCTACCGCCACCGCCACCAGCACCGAGGCCGACGGCGCTGTTCCAGTGGTTGCTGTCAAACGCGGATTCCTTGGACTCCTCAACCTTGGTTTCGAAAACGCCATGTTCATCCTGGGCCTTGGCCTTGTCTTTGGCCGCGCCCGCAGGTTCTTTGGCTGGTTCCGCCGCCTTCTCCGCAGGTGTGTCCGGACGTTTCTCCAGTAGTTCGCGCAATTGGATAACCCCGGTATCGAGTGCGGAGAGCCGATCCACGGCCATGGTCTGCGTCAGCAGCGCTCCGAGCTGGATGGCCGACACGGGGCGCAGTTCGAGCGCCTCCTGCAGGCTGCGTGCCATCTCGCGTCGTTCCGCCGTGCCAAGGCGCTGGGCAAGCAGGATCTGCTCGATGAGGTTGCGTTGTGCGAACGCCCACGGCTCCGTGTAGGCCTTGAGGTCGTCCCCGAGCAGCCAGTGGTCGAGGAACGTCTTGTCGTGCTTGCTCTGCAGCAGCGGTTTGCACACCGCATCAAAGAACGCGCGGTCCTTGTGGTAGAGGAAGAAGTGCAGTTCGTGGCACGCGTGTTCGCTGTACAGCTCCTGCTTCTTCGCGGCGTCGAGTTTGGGCCATTGCAGCAAGAAGGCGAAGCGCGTCAGCGACTCGTCGCGACTGATCGTCGACAGCAGCTTGTGCACAGACGCCAGCGAATCGAACATCTGCGCTTCCGCGTTGCGGGAGTCAGGCAGTTCGGTCGGCACGCCGGCGGCGACAAACTCGATGTGCTTCTGCTCCGTGAGGTGCTGGGTGCCATCGAGCGCTTTGGCGAGCAGGCGAGCGCGCGGAACCAGCGGCTGTTCTTCGCGCACGAGCGAGTCGTAGATGGCTTGTTCGCCGTCGAGCGCCAGCACGTGAAGGACCTGGCCTTGGCCAAGGTCGGCGAGCTTCACGCGCACCATGCCATCTGCGCCCGGGGTAAGGTTCGCCAGCGTTACCGAAGGTTGCGGCAGGAAGTCCAGGTTGCCCTGCATGCCGCGGTTTGCACCTCCGGCACCTCCGCCAACGCCAACCGCGCTGCCCCAGTGATTGCCGTCGAAGTCCGCCGCGGGAGATGGCGCCGCGGGGCCACCGGAGCGGCGCCCAATCGTGCTCTCGACCTCCCACGAGTTCAGCAGCAGGCTCGGGCGCTCCAACATGTTGCCCGAGTACTTCGTCGCAAAACGACGTTCCAGCACATAACGATACTCGCTAGCTAGCACGCGACCGGCTTCGAACCGGTTTGCTGCATGCGGCGCCGCCTCGCGTTGGAGAGGGTGCTTGCCCGCGTCCGCGAGGCTCTGGAACAGTGCAAACGGTGTCGCGTAGCGCGTGGCGACTACGGTCACGCGCGTGCTCGCAGTCGGGTTCGTGATCGGGACCAACAGCTCGTCTCCAGCGATGCTGAGCCTGCCAAGTTGCAGGGGTGCTGGGTTCGAGCCTTCCAGTTGGCGGGTGTTGCCCAACAACCATCCCGCAGTTGCCGTGCCCTTCGTCACTCGCACGGGAATCGTGCGCTGCAGTGCGTGAATGCGCAGTTCGTAGTCGCCGGGGGCGAGGTCGCGCATTTCGAGGAACCCGGCGGCGATGGCCAGATGCGAGAACTCATCATGGTCCGTGCCGAGCAACGAGAACTCGGCCCGCGTTGGTTGCGCACTGGTGCCCTGATAAGGCACTCGCAGGGTCTCGCCCGCGAGGCCGTGCAGACTCTCCGGTAGGTTGACGATTGCTGTGCGCAGGTCGATGGCCTGCGGCGATTCCCCAGCGTCAAACTGCAGCACGTCGAAACCGGTCAAGGGGCCGAGTTCGATCCGCCCTTGGGCATCGGTGCGCAGGCGCTGGTCGATCGTGATGCGGAAGTCCGGGTGCCAGAGTTTCACCGCGACGGCACGATTGGGCTTTGGCTCACCGTTCTTGCCGCGCAGTTCGATGGCGTAACCACCCACCGTGCGCACGACCTGGCTACCGAAGGTGGCTGCCGAGGTATCCTCGCCATTGATCGTGAACGTGCGGGCATCGGTGCTGAGCGCGAGGTCGTTGCCGCGCAATGTACGAAGGGTGCCCGACAAGCTGACGGTCAGTGAGGCGAGACGCGCCGGAACGGCCATTTCGTGCACGAACTCGCGTTCGTCGACGAGCTTGAGGTCGCGAATGTGCTCCGTAGTGGTGATGCCGTCGATGTCGGTCGCGACGATCGTCAACGCGGGCTTCTGCAGTAGTTCGAGGCCGACCGGCTGACCGCCGAGGGCAAGACTCGGGCGCACGAGCAGGCGGGCCCGCGCGCCCGCGATGAGCGCTTCACGATCGAGGTGGGCAGCGCTGCTCAGGGTGTACTGTTCCGATGCGTGCTGGAACGTGGCGAGGTTGGCGCGGTCGCCATGGTGCAGCACGATGGTGCGCGCGTTGGCTTCGCTGGCAAACGGCACGAGAATGAGTCCGCTCGCATCGGCGCGGTAGTCGGTGCCACCAAACCAGACGGCGGCGTCCTGGATCTGCACGCCCGCCTCGTCGAAGACGCGCAGCGCGTGGCCGGCGGCGACCGGACGCTGCGTGCAGCGCAGTTCGCCCTTGTGGATCACGGCGCGGCTGCGCACGCCGTTGCCGACGCATTCGACGAGGTAGGTGCCGGGTTGGTCGAGGCGCGGCAGCTCGAAGCGGCGCCGTACGCGGCGGATTGGCGCTTCGGGGCACGGCACCTCGAGTTCCTGCGTCGCGGTGAGGCCGTCGAGGTTGATCGACGTGTCGATGGCGTGGCCGGTCTCGGTGAGCCAGCGGAAGGCGTCGAGGGCGAACACGCGCACGAGCAGCTTCGGGGTGTTCTTGGTGTCGACTTCGAGCGTGACGCGGTCCGTGGCTGCGTACGTGCGCGGCAACGAGGGCGGGAACGTGATCTCGACGCGCTGTTCGAGCGCGCGCGCGATTTCGCCAGCAGGGAGCATGCCGTACCACCGTTGCGCATCGCCCTGGCCGAGCAGGAGCTTGGTCTCGGCGAGCACGCGCTGCACCCATTCCGCGTTCAGGTCTTCGAGATACGGCCGCGCGTCGTCTTCGGTGGCGAAGAAGTGTTCGAGGCAGGCGCGGACCAGTTCCTCGTCGGACTGGATCGCTGGTAGCGCCGGAATCACGGCGGTCCCGATCTGCACGGCAGTGCGCGAATCACCGGGGTCAGGCAGGTGGCGCGAGAAGTCCCCCTTGCGCGGCAGTTTGAGGTAGGCGAGGAAGCGCGTTTTGTCTGGAGTGCCTTGGGACAGGTCATGGAGCAGGTAGTTGTGCAGCACCTGCGCCTTGGCACCGTTGAAGACCGGGGCGAGCGGCTGCACGAATTGCCAAAGCCGCGCAAGCAAGTCCGCGCGTGCGCGCGGGTCGGTATCGAGATCGATGTCCTCGGACGCAGTGATGCGCTCGAGGCAGGCTTTGACGAACTGTGGCTCGCGGATCAGTTCGGGGCGCAGCCGCAGGCACTCCTGGAGCGCTTCCCAGCGCAGGCGCATGTGGATCGTGAGCGAGCCAAAACCGCGGCTGTCGCTCGTGGCGAGGTCGCGCACAATGAGGGCCGGGAGATTCGGAAGGTCCGGGTGGTCTTCGTTGCCAGCGGCGAGCTCGAGAACCTGGCGCAGCTGCGCGTCATCGAGCGGCAAGGTCGCGAGCCATGGCAGGGCGCGCGCCGTGAGGCCGCCGAGCGAGTTCTGGTGCGCGGCCAAGGCCTTCTGGAACATCGCGTCGCGCGTGAGCGTTGCCGGGTCGAGTGTGGTCGGCAGATCAGGCGGCGTGGTGGGGTCGACGCGCGCGGCGTCCAGGTCAGGCTGGATGTGCTGGTGCAGGTACGCGAACGTGCGCACGGGGTCGTTCGGGAAGTTGAGCAAAGCCTGGCGGTTCGCGATGCGCAGCTGCTCCTGCTTGTCGTCGGGCCTCGCGGCACGCCACGCGTCGAGGATCGGCTCCACGGCCGCAAGATCGCCGGCGAGCTGGCGATCGAGGCAGCGGTAGTAGAACCAGTCCTTGCTGCCAGGAATGAGCAGTTCGAGGGTCTTCTGGCGGTTGGAAGACAGCGCCCAGGTCTCCTCGAAGCCGGCAGGCGCGTCCTGGGCGGTGAGCGCGGCGCTCATCGCGGCGATCGTCAGCAGGAAGGCGTGAGAACTGGCAGCGCGGATCGGTTGCATCATGGCCTCGGACATTCGGGCGAGCGGGCTCGGGCGGTGTTCCGCCCGAGCCAAGGGTGACATCAGCAGCTACAGCGACTTGCGGCGACTACTTCACGGGCGGCGCGACTTCGCGAATGACCGCGCCGCGCTGTTCGTTGAGCACGAGCACGCTGTAGCGCACGGCGCCCGCGTTGGGGTCGTCGGACACCGACGCGTAGTCGAAGCGTCCGCGCAGGTCGGTGTAGCCGTCCTTGTGGAAGCGCACTTCGCCAGACGGCAACTTC
>JADZDL010000124.1 GCA_020851075.1 Planctomycetota bacterium
ATTGGTTCAGGAAGCAATCCGAGTCGCTGCGAAGCCTCAAGTATTGCCTCGATTGGCGCATATTCCTTGAGGCGGCTGCCCAGGGAAGTCTGCTTCACCTACGGGCTCCATTGCTCGCGTATCGTCTTCACTCGTCCAACACCGTTTGGTTCGAGCCATCCCGGCGATATGCGTATTACCTAGAGGTGAACCGGGTTGCCGCTGAAGCGGTCATGCACTTCGCGGCGGGCGGG
Organism: Planctomycetota bacterium; assembly: GCA_020851075.1. Taxonomy (GTDB): domain Bacteria; phylum Planctomycetota; class UBA1135; order UBA1135; family UBA2386; genus JADZDL01. The sequence goes on from JADZDL010000124.1 coordinate 234, forward strand.
GTCGATCGCATAGTGCGGGTGCTTGCAGCTGTCGTGGATCACTTGACGACAAACTGTGAAGTGCATGGACATGCCTTGTTCCTTAATGCTGCGGTCGACTCGCTGCAGCTCGAAGCGGAGGCGACCACTTCTCCTCGCGTGCAGGACTTGTTGCGACGCCTTGGTGCTGAAGCGGATCGCGTGCGGCTGCAGGGTGACCGGATCGCCGGCGCAGATGCTAAGCTCCTGGAGCATGAGCGCCTGATCAGCTCGATAGGTGCGGAAATGGCGTCGGTTGAGCGTGGTCATCGGCGATGGTTGCAGGGGCATGTCGACAACCTCGCGCAGCAATACGATCGGTCGAAACAGGACCTGACGGCGGCTCGCAGCGAAGCGGAGGCAAGGAGAGTGGCCCTGGAAACCGCTCGTGAGGACCTTCGGGTTACGCGAGCCGACCTGGGTCAAGCGCGACAGGAGATCGAGGTCAAGAGCTCAGACCTGGTGAAGACCCGTGAAGGCCTCCTGGCCACGGACGCGGACCTCGTGAAGACCCGTGAAGACCTCCGGGCCACGGACGCGGACCTCGCGATAACTCGTGAAGACCTCCGGGTTATGGGCGAGGATCTGGCGACGGCGCGCAAGGGAATTGCGGCCTTGCAAGTCGACTTGGCAGGCGCGCGCGCTGCAACTCGAGCAGTTCAGGAGCTTCGTGACGCGGTTGCCGCAGAATTGGTCCAGGTCGGCCGGGAGCGCGATACGTTCCGCATCAGCGGCGAAGAGTCTGCGAGTGAGTTGGGAGCGGTGCGCCAGCGTCTTGCGGAGATGTCTGCGGCTCTGGCGACTTTGGAAGCCAGGAGAGCGCAATTGGAGTTGGCGCGCGACGCTCTCGTCACGGACTTGCGGGAATCGACGGCTGCTTTGGGCCGTGAGACAGTGCGCGCCGACCGGTTGGATCAGGACAAGGCGTCGCTGCAACAGGAGCGCACACAGCTCGAATACCGTGTCGAAGATTTGCGAGCTCAGATTGCAGCGCTCAGGGCGTCGCGTGAGTTCCGTACCGGCAGTTTTGTCTGGAACAAGCTGCCGCTGGGTTACCTGTCGCGACGGGGCAAGAAGTGGTACCGACGTCTTCTTGATTTGAAGGACCGGATTGGCCTGCTCACTTGGAAGAGGGGTGGGGGATCATTGGGCAACGCGGTCGTCGCCGCTGTGGGGACCTGGCCTGTCTACACCCACTCTTTTGTCTATCAGGAGCTCCTCGGCCTCGGCCACATGGGGCTGGATGTGCGGCTATTTCACTGGTCCTTGGGCGACGGGTCCTTGCTGCCGAAGGACTTCCAGGTGATCGATTGGCGCAGGGTTCAGCTGCAGCCGATCCCCGAGATTCACCGTCGTGACATGCGTCACTTCGAGAAGACCAAACCAGGGCGTTTGCGCGCGTTTCTCGAACGGGTCGCCCTCGCCACGGGCCGTAGCGTGGAATCGCTCGAGAAGGAAGCGGTGGTGTTGCAGGGTTGCACGTTTGCCCGCATGGCAGAGGTTGCCCGTGCCACCTACCTTCACAGTTACTTTTTCTACGACCAGTCGTTCATGGCGATGCTGGCAGCGTGGTTGCTTGGGTTGCCTCGGGGGATCACCTGCTATGCCGACCACATGTTGAACGACTATCCGTTCAAGTTGGTTGCGTTGCACGTCGAGCTTGCTGACGTCGTGGTCGCCACCAGTGCGCGTGTTCGTCAAGAGCTGGTGCTGAAGTCGAGCCAATCACACCACGACAAGGTTCTCGTCAAGCCAAATGGCGTCGACGGACGCCGGTTCCCTCGCATGGATCGTGAGATGAGGGGGAGAGATGAGATCCTGGAGGTGGTTAGCGTATCGAGGATCGAACCCAAGAAGGGGCTTACCTATCTAGTCGATGCAGTTGCGGATCTGAAGCGACGGGGGCGCAAGGTGCTCGTGCACGTCGTAGGGGAGCGAGACCACTTCGATACTGGTGGGCATGCGTATGCAGCAAAATTCGAGCTCAGCATCTCGCAGCTAGGACTTGAGAAGGAAATCGTACTGCATGGGGCCATGAATCAGGACGAGTTGTTGCCCATCCTGCGGCGCTGCCGGGTGTTCGTCGCGCCCTATGTGGAACTGGAGTCGGGCGACAAAGATGGCATTCCGACGGCAATGCTCGAGGCGATGGCGACCGGTATGCCAGTGGTGACTACGGACTCGGGTTCAATCGGTGAGGCCGTCAGTAACGAAGTCGAAGCTCTTGTGGTGCCTCAAAGAGACAGCAAGCGATTGGCCGACGCCATCGAGCGGCTCATTGTTGACCCGGAACTTGAGATTCGCCTGGGCCGGGCCGGGAACGATCGATTCGTCCGTCAGTTCGACGTGGCTACGACCGAGAAGGCCCTTCACGACCGCATTGCTGAACTCCTGGCCACGAAGCGCGGGGTGTGAAAGCACAGGGCGAAGCCGGCTGCCTACGGCTTCCGCTTCGCTCCGCCCAGCGTCGCCACATTCAAAAGGGCCGAACCCCATCGCCATTCGCGGCGGTTCTTCAGTTCAGCGTTCTTGCGCTTCTCCTCTTCGAGGTCAGCATTCAGCTTTGCCACGCGCTGTCGCAGTTCGCTGACTTCGGCCGTGGTGGGTGCGCCAGGTGCTACGGCCGGGCGAGATGGGGCTGTCACTGCAGGCGGTTTGCCGTCGAGAATCGACTGGTACAAATCGACACTGCGCCTGGCGATTCCCACATCGGTCAGGCGCTTCTCGACCTAGGCACGGGCAGCCGCGCCGCAGCGAGCTCGCAGTTGGTCGTCTTCGATCATCTCCTGCAACGCGGCCACGAACGAAGCGGGGTCACCGTTGCGCGCCAGCACGCCGGTGCGGTGGTCCTCGACGAGTTCGGGCATGCCGCCGCAATCCGACGAAACGATGGCGCGACCCGCCGTCATCGCTTCGAGGCAGCTGTAGGGGCAGTTCTCCCAGAGGCTCGGAATCAGGAAGATGCTGCTCGCCTTGAGGCACGCGCGCACTTCGGGCAGGCCGAGTTGGCCGAGGTAGAAGAAGCGCGACTGCAGTTGGTGGTCCTTCACCCACGGCAGGATGCGCTTCTCCATGTAGCCGAAGAGGTCGCGGCCGGCGAACACGAAGGCGATGTCCTGGTACTTGGCGAGCGTCTGCTTCACCATTTCCTGCACGATGTGGATGCCCTTGCGCTCCTCCATGCGGTTGGCGAAGAAGATCAGCTTCTTGTCGCGCGGCAGGCCGAAGCGTTCGTGGACGTCGATGCCTTCGTCGCGATCGAACAGCGGCACGTCGATGCCGTTGGGGATCACGTGGATCGGATCGCGCTCGCCCATCTTGGCGATGACTTCGTCGGCCAGGAACTGGCTGCAGGAAGTCAGCACGGTCGCCTGGTTGATGCTCAGCTGCTCCGCGAACGCCGTCAACACGCGGTCGATCTTCGGCGTGTCGTAGATGTTCATGATCAGCGCGGCTGGCGAGTGGAAACGCACCGCCGTCGGTACCGACAGCAGTGTCGTCGACACCATCGCGTCGGCGCCGCATTCGGGGGCTTCGACGAAGTCGAACGGCTTGCGTGCATGCTCCTTCTGCAGCACTTCGAAGGCGTCGACGCCCGTCGTCACGCGGTTCTGAAACCACCACGCACGCGCCTTGCGAGCGTTTTCGAGCATGCCGTGGAAGACGCCCTCGCGCTTGCAGCGCGTGACCTTCACACCCTCGTGTTCGCTGTGGTAGATGCCAGGCTTGGTCGAGCCGGCAAACACGTGCACGTCGTGACCGTTCTTGGCCAGCGCGCGAGCCTGGTAATAGGCGTAGGTGCCGATGCCGCCGAAGCCGGTCTCGGGTGGGTACTCGAACGAGAGGATGGCGATGCGCATGCGTTCCTCGGTCTCACTTCGCGGTGGTGGGGAGCGACTGCTGCCATCGCCACGCGTCGGCCATGGACTGGTCGAGCGTGCGCTCGGCCTTCCAGCCAAGCACCTGCGCGGCTTTCTGGGTGTCCGCGTAGGCGGCGATCACGTCGCCGGGGCGCCGCGGGGCAAACTCCCATTGCAGCTTCTTGCCGGTGGCGCGTTCGAACGCAGCGATGACCTCGACGACCGTGGAGCCCTTGCCGGTGCCGAGGTTGAACACCTCGACGGGCTCGGTGCCCTTGCCTTCGATCATGCGTTCCATCGCGTAGATGTGCGCGAGTGCGACATCGACGACGTGGATGTAATCGCGAACGCAGGTGCCATCCGCGGTTGGGTAGTCGTTGCCAAAGACCTTGAGGCCGCCGCGCAGGCCGGCAGCGCTCTGGGTGATGAACGGCACGAGATTCTGTGGCACGCCGAGCGGCAGTTCGCCGATCTTCGCGCTCGGGTGGGCGCCGATCGGATTGAAGTAGCGCAACGCGATCGCGCGGAAACCATGCGCCTTGGCGCCGTCGCGCAGGATCTCTTCGCCGATCTGTTTGGTGTTGCCGTACGGGGACTCCGCGGGCTTTACGGGCGCGTTTTCGCGGATCGGCAGCTCGTCAGCCTGGCCGTAGACCGTGCAGGACGAGCTGAAGATGAACGCGCACTTCGGGTGCGCCGCGAGGTGCTCCAGCAGGTTGCAGAGCGAGCCCAGGTTGTTGTGATAGTACAACAGTGGCTTCTGCACGGACTCACCGACTGCCTTCGACGCAGCGAAGTGGATGATGCCGTCGAGATCAGGATGGCCGGCCAGGAATGCGCGGCACGCGGCCGGATCGGCGAGGTCGACGTTGGCCCAGATCGGGCGTTTGCCGGTGATCGCTTCGATGCCGTCCAGCACCTCGGGGCGCGTATTGGACAGGTTGTCCGCCACGATCACCTGGTAACCGCGCGCCAGCAGCTCGACTGCCGTGTGCGAGCCGATGAACCCGAGGCCGCCCGTGACGAGGACCTTCTTCATTTGCGCACGTAGCCTTCGAAGTCGCGGTGCTCCTGCTTGTAGAGCGCGTCCTTCGGCAGGTCCTGGAAGGCCTTGTAGGTGATCTTCAGGCCTTCGGCGCGCGACACCTTCGGCTCCCAGCCGAGGATCTTGCGGGCCTTGCTGATGTCCGGCTTGCGCTGCGTCGGGTCGTCCTTTGGCAGGTCCTTGAAGATGATCTTCTGCGTCGTGCCGGTGAGTTTGATGATCTCTTCGGCGAACTGCAGGATCGTGATCTCGTCAGGGTTGCCGATGTTGACCGGATACGGGTAGTCGCTGTGCAGCAGGCGATAGATGCCCTCGACGAGGTCGTCGACGTAGCAGAACGAACGCGTCTGGTTGCCCTTGCCGAACACGGTGAGGTCTTCCCCGCGCAGTGCCTGACCGATGAATGCTGGCAACACGCGACCGTCGTTGAGACGCATGCGCGGGCCGTACGTGTTGAAGATGCGGATGATGCGCGTCTGCAGGCCGTGGTAGGTGTGGTAGGCCATCGTCATGGCCTCCTGGAAGCGCTTGGCCTCGTCATAGACACCGCGCGGGCCCACGGGATTGACGTTGCCCCAGTACTCTTCGGTCTGCGGGTGCACCGTCGGATCGCCGTAGACCTCGGAGGTCGATGCGACCAGGATGCGTGCGTTCTTGGCCTTCGCGAGGCCGAGGCAGTTGTGCGTGCCGAGCGAGCCGACCTTCAGCGTCTGGATCGGGATCTTCAGGTAGTCGATCGGGCTCGCGGGCGACGCGAAGTGCAGGATGTAGTCGAGCGGGCCCGACACGTGCACGAAGTTGCTGACGTCCTTGTTGTAGAACGAGAACTGCTTGAGCGGGAACAGGTGCTCAAGATTGCGCAGATCGCCCGTGATCAGGTTGTCCATGCCAACCACTTCGTATCCTTCGCGGATGAAGCGGTCGCACAGGTGAGAACCGAGGAAGCCGGCGGCGCCGGTGATGAGGATGCGGGGCATTGCGGGTGACTACTTGTTGCCGATTCCGGTGTATGCGAAGCCCAGCTTGCGCAGTTCGGCGCCGCTGTAGATGTTGCGGCCGTCGAACACGACCGGCTGCTTCAGGGCCTTCTTGACCCGGTCCCAGTCGGGCACGCGGAACTCGCGCCACTCGGTGACCAGCAGCAGCGCGTCAGCGCCCTGCAGCGCCGAATAGGCGTCCTTGGCGTAGCCGATCTTGTCGCCAAACATGTGCTTGGTTTCGTCCATTGCGACGGGGTCGTAGGCCGTGACCGTGGCGCCCGCTTCGAGGAGTTGCTCGCAGATGACGAGCGAAGGGGCTTCGCGCATGTCGTTGGTCTCCGGCTTGAAGCTCAGGCCCCACATGGCGAAGTGCTTGCCCTTCAACTCGTTCTTGAAGTGATTGCGGATCTTCGTCGCCAGCACGAGCTTCTGGTCTTCGTTGACGTCTTCGACCGATTGCAGGATGCGCAGCACGTAGCCGTTTTCCTGACCGGTGCGGACCAGGGCCTTCACGTCCTTCGGGAAGCAGCTGCCGCCGTAGCCGATGCCGGGATAGATGAACCGATTGCCGATGCGCGGGTCACTGCCGATGCCCTTGCGCACCTGATCGACGTCGGCGCCGAGCAGTTCGCAGAGGTTGGCAATGTCGTTCATGAAGCTGATCTTCGTCGCCAGCATGGCGTTGGCGGCGTACTTGGTCATCTCCGCCGAAGGCACGTCCATGAACAGCACGGGGTGGCCGTTCAACGTGAATGGCTTGTAGAGGCGCGAAAGCACGTCGCGGGCGCGGTCACTCTCGACGCCGCAGACGATACGATCGGGCTTCATGAAGTCGTCGATCGCGGCGCCTTCCTTCAAGAACTCCGGGTTGCTGGCGACATCAAAAGCGATCTTGGCGCCGCGCTTCGTGAGAGCGTTTTGCAGCTCCTTCTTCACCTTCTCGGCAGTGCCCACCGGCACCGTGCTCTTGGTGATGACGACGATGTAGTCCTTGATCTGCTCACCGATCTCGCGCGCGACGGCCAGCACGTAGCGTAGGTCCGCACTGCCGTCCTCGCCGGGAGGCGTGCCGACGGCGATGAACGCGGCTTCCGCACCCTCGATGGCTTCCGCGAGTTTCGTGGTGAACTTCAGGCGACCCGAGGTCGTGTTGCGCTCGACGATCGTCTCCAGACCTGGCTCGTAGATTGGCAGGATGCCCTTCTGCAGGTTGGCGATCTTCTCGGCGTTCACGTCCACGCAGGTCACCGTCATGCCGACCTCGGCAAGGCAAGAACCTGTGACGAGGCCTACGTAACCGGTGCCGACAACGGCGATCTTCATGGCGTCTGGAGGATGAGTGCAGAGGAGATGGGTGGCGAACGAGGCTCAGGTGCCCCGCCTGCATCGGCAAGTTCGGGGCCCTTGCCGGAGCGGAACCGCTCGTGGCTACGGCCTCGGCAAAGGGTTGGGACCGGGCCCAACCATGAGGGCGAACGTTTTAGCGGATGGTGGAAAGCGAGGCCACTTCCGAACCAGCCTGGGGGCATTCCTTGCGAGTTCTTGACGCAAGCCGGAAGGTCATCCGGTTTCGCCGTAGGGTGTCCCGCTGTGAAACACCAAGGATGCCGGGCCGTTGTCGGCGAGATACCCTTGGTTGCCGTGAATCGCCTTTCCGCTCCGCAGCTCTCTTTCCTTCAGCAGTACGGGTTCGACGCTGATCTGCAACGGCGTTGGCAAGGGGAGATCGCGTCCGGACGACTCTGCAAAGCCGCCAACCTCGTCTCTGGTCCGCTTGCTGCGCCGCCGACCGCCGACCTGCAGACCCTGCCGCCGGTGGGTTCCGCGGCCTGGCTAGAGCTCGATCGCATTGGCCGCGACGCCATCCAGAAGGGGCAACTCGGGGTCGTGATCCTCAACGGCGGCATGGCGACGCGATTTGGTGGCGTCGTGAAAGGTGTGGTGCCCGTGTTGGGCGAGAAGCGTTCGTTCCTGGCTTTGGTGGTCGAGGATGCCCACGCAATCGAACGTGCGACGGGCGGCCGGGTGCCGTTGTTCTTGATGAACAGTTTTGCGACGGATGCTTCGACAAAGGCGCATTTCGCAGCGCACGGCAACTTCGGCGCCGCAGCGGACCGCATCACACATTTCACGCAGTTCATCGCATTGCGCATGGAGAAGAACGGGGATCTGTTCTTGCTCGCGAACGGCGAACCATCACCCTACGGGCCCGGGCACGGCGATTTCCCCGGCGCCTTCCGCCACGCTGGTCACCTGCGCAGTTTCCTGGCCAGTGGCGGTCGCTATCTGATTGTTCGCAACGTCGACAATCTCGGTGCGCGCATCGATCCCGTGATCCTGGGCCAGCACATCCAGAGTGGGCGTGACGCCACCGTGGAGCTCGCGCCGAAGTGGAAAGGGGATGCCGGTGGTGCGCCCTATCACTATCAGGGCCGCACGCAACTCATCGAAGGACTGCGTTTCCCAGCCGGTTTCGACGCGGACATCGTCGATGTGTTCAACACCAATACGCTGCTGTTCACGGCACCGGCGATCGATCGCGACTTTGAGCTTGGCCGCTACTACGTCGAGAAGGACGTCGAAGGGCGCAAAGCCGTGCAGATCGAACACCTGATCGGCGAGCTGACTGCGCACTTGTCCACCAACTTCCTACGCGTTTCGCGCAGCGGCCACAGCACACGCTTCCTGCCCGTAAAGACGCCAGAGGACCTGAAGGCAATTCGCGCGGATATCGAGGCGATCTACGGCGCGTAGATGCTGAGCAGCAGGCGAACGTAGGCTCCACCGCCACGAATCCGCGGAGCGCGCTGGCATCCGGGTGCGCAAGGTGGTCGGTTGAAGTCGATTCCCTCACCGCGTCGATGACACTGCCCCGATGACGTTCGCGATTGCCTTTGTACTGGTCGTGCTCGTGGGCGTCCTGGTGGCGCTTGCCGCCACGCGAGTGCCAGCGGACGCCGTGCTCACGGGTGGTCTTGTCGTGTTGCTTGCCGCGCCAGTTCCGGCGGATGGTGGTTGGCGATTGGGCGTTCTGGGCGTCAACGAGGGCTTCGCGGGCTTCAGCAATCCGGCCTTGCTCACGGTCGGGGTGCTGTTCGTCGTGGCTGCCGGCTTGCGCGAAACGGGCGCCGTCGATTGGCTCGCTGCAGTCTTGTTCGGGCGGCCCCGAAGCGAGCGTGGCGCACTCCTGCGCATGATGGTGCCGGTGGCTGGCATCAGTGCGTTCCTGAACAACACACCGCTCGTTGCCATGCTCATTCCCGCAGTGCAGGACTGGGCCAAGCGGTTGAACCTGGCGCCCTCACGCCTGCTGATGCCGTTGAGCTTCGCCGCGATCCTTGGTGGAACGTGCACGTTGATCGGCACCAGTACGAATCTCGTGGTGGCGGGACTCGTCGGGGCAGATGCGCGCCTGCAGCCCCTTGCCATGTTCGATATCGCGTGGGTGGGCGTGCCAGCGGCGTTGGTTTGCATTGGCTTCCTCGTGCTGTTTGGGCCACGTCTCCTACCGGATCGGCGACTGGGCAGTGCGGCCTTGGCGGACACCCGCGAATACACACTGTCGCTCGTGGTGCCGCAGGGCAGCTCGCTTGCGGGGCGAACCGTGGATGAGGCGGGTTTGCGCAACCTGCCGGGCTGCTTTCTCATCGAAGTCGAGCGCGCTGGTGAAGTGATTGCGCCGGTTGGTCCCGAGCAGGTGCTTCGCGAAGGCGACCAGTTGCTGTTCGCGGGCGTCGTGGATTCGATCCGCGATCTGGTGCGCGCGCGTGGTCTCGAGGTGGCGACCGATCAGGTGTTCAAGCTCGATGCGCCGCGCTACAAGCGCCGGCTCTACGAAGTGGTCGTGGCGCCGACTTCGGCCCTGACGAGTGGCACGATTCGCGAAACGCAGTTTCGCAATCGTTTCCACGGCGCGGTGATCGCAGTGGCCCGCAACGGGGAACGGGTGCGCGGCCGTATCGGCGACATCGAAGTGCGCGGTGGTGACCTGTTGCTCGTCGAAGCGGATCCGACGTTTGGTGACCGCGCGCGCGCCGTGCAGGACTTCCTGCTGGTGCGATCGCTGAAGGACTCGACGCCCCGTCAGCACGGTCGCGCGCCGTTGGCGATTACGATCCTGCTGGCGATGGTTGGCCTCGCCGCGGCAGGTATCTACCCGATGCTCGTGGCCGCAGCACTCGCTGCACTTCTGATGGTTGGCACTCGTTGTTGCTCCATGAGCGAAGCGAGGCGCAGCATCGACTGGTCCGTGCTCGTCGTGATCGGCGCTTCGTTGGGCATCGGTGCGGCGATGGAGAAGACGGGGGCTGGACGGCTGATTGCCGAGACGATGCTGGGCACGGTTGGCAGCACCCCGTGGTTGGCCCTGGCTGGTGTTTATGCGGTCACAGCCGTCCTTACCTCGCTGGTGACCAATGCGGCAGCCGTGGCGCTGACCTTCCCCATCGCGCAGGCGACGGCTCAGAGTCTTGGCGTGGATTTCACCCCGTTCGTGATCGCGATCATGATGGGCGGTTCCGCGAGTTTTGCGACGCCGATCGGCTACCAGACGAATCTCATGGTCTACGGGCCCGGCAACTACACGTTTGGCGACTTCTTTCGCGTCGGCGGGCTTGTGAACCTCCTCGCCGGCCTGTGCACGGTGCTGCTGACGCCGCTGGCATTCCCGTTCTACCGCGGGTAGCAAGGATGACGATGAATCAACTCGACGACACGGAGATTGCCACTCGCCTGGCGTTTGCCACGCGGATCGCCACCGAGGCCGGTAGTCGGCTTTTTGCGCTTCGTGCCAGCGGGCGGTGGTCCGACGAAGCCATCCTGGGCGATATCGGTGATCAGGCTGCGGACGGCTACCTGCAGGGCTACTTGCGCGGTCGTTACCCGGACGATGGCTTGCTCTCCGAGGAGACCGTGGACGCCGCCGATCGGCTGGGCAAGAGTGTCACCTGGATCGTGGATCCGTTGGATGGCACCAAAGAATACTCCTCAGGTCGCCACGACTGGGCGGTGCATGTGGGGCTCGCGGTCGACGGCGTGCCAGTGCTCGGTGCCGTCGCGTTGCCCGCGATCGGTCGGGTGATGGCTGGGGTTTGCTCGGGCGGACGGATGTTGGCCACCATCACGGGTGCCAGTGGCGATTGGCCGACCCGGTTTGCTGACGATGCGGGGCCGAATGTCGGCACGCCGCTGCGCATGGTCGTGAGTCGAAGTCACACGCCGGACTGGGTGCAGCGGTTTGCGCAGCAGATGGGCGGTGCTGAGCTGATTCCGTGCGGTAGTGTGGGCTTCAAGGTGGCGATGCTGCTGCTCGGGAAGGCCGATGTCTACGTGCACAACAAGGGCCTCAAGGAGTGGGATACCTGTGCTCCCGAGGCGATTGCGATGGCCGCTGGATGGTCGGTGTGCCGCATCGACGGCAGCAAACAGCGCTACAACCAGGCCAATCCGCGCAATGACGAGATCGTCGTCTGCCGGCCCTGGCTGCGCGAACGCGTCGTGGCGCAGTTGGCCGCGTGCGGGCCGAAATAGCCCGAACGTTCGCTGGCAGCGCGACCTTCCGCTCGGCGTAGTGCGTCGGGGCTGTAGTTCGCGGTCGCGCTTGTTCGATGAGCTGTCAAAGGTCTCTGGCTCGCGACGGCGCGAGGCGTAACCTCTTCCGCCCGCGACCGCCTCGGTTGCGCCAGTGCTCCCAGGATCGTTGTGCTCCAGGATCGTCGATGACACTTGTTCGCCACTACGACGCAGCGACCGCTCCCCGCGGGCCGCTCCGCCATTTGAAGTCGCTGATCGGCTACCCAGGGTTGGTGTGGCGCAACCGCTACATGCTGCAGAACTCGATGCGTCGCGATCTGCTGGGGCGCGTGCACGGGTCCTTTCTCGGCGTCTACTGGATCCTGTTGCAGCCGTCCTTCCAGTTCCTGCTCTTCTACTTCGTGTTCGGGGTGCTGTACCGGCGCTCGGACATTCCGGCAGCGGATTTTGCGGTCTACCTGTTCTCGGGCGTGATCGTGTTCTTGTCGCTCGTCGAGGCGACCACCACGTGCTGCACGACCATCGTTGACAACGGCAACCTCGTGAAGAAGGTCGCCTTCCCGTCAGAAGTCCTGCCGGTTCATGTCGCGCTCGTCTCGCTGGTGACCTACCTGGTGGGCGCGATCGTGTGCCTTGCCGTTGGCCTCATCGCCGGCGTATTGCACCTCAGTTGGGCCATCTTGGCGTTGCCTCTGGTGTTGGTGATCCAGTTCGTGATGACGCTCGGTCTAGGCCTGATGCTCGCGAATCTCTACGTGTTCGTGCGCGACGTGGGCCAGGTTTGGCGCATTGTCGGGCAGGCGTGGCAGTTCCTGACGCCTGTGTTCTGGATGCCCAAGCAGCTCGAAGAGGCCCTGGGGCCGAATGGCGCCTGGTGGGTAGCAGAGCTCAATCCAGCCTATTCCCTGGTCATGGCGCACCGCATCGCGCTAGGCGGTTCGGATCCCATGCTGGGCGACCTGTGGTCCAATATCGGCACGGCCGCGGCCTGGGCCACGTTCTTCCTGGTCTTGGGCTACAGCACGTTCATGGCCAGCAAGCACAAGTACGCGGACCTCGTGTAGCCTGACGTTGGCCGTGGCTGCGATCAGCGCAGCGAATCGAGCTTCCAGCGGTGATCTTGCAGGAACAACCCAAGGTCCTTCGTGCGGTTGGCGACGATGAGGTTGTCCTTCGCGGGCCGCTCCTGGAAGTAGTGCACGCCGTGCTCATCAAACAGCCAGATCGGAATCGTGAACTCGCCTGACAGCAGGCGCAGCGTGTCGA